>JACUUL010000037.1 GCA_014859345.1 Thermoleophilia bacterium | reverse complement strand
TCCTGGACAGCATGATCAATCTTATCCTACTGTCTCATTTTGGGGGTCCACTATATGCCATGATAAAACTACATCTCATAGTTAATTTATTCATTATCTAATGATTAATAGCAGTTCCGGGAAGGAGGCGCCCATCGAAAAAAATACTTAATCCGGGGGCAATCTTCGGGTCTTTCAGCCGGCGGCTTCGAGATCCGAATTTTCAGGCCATCGGAAGGAGGTGCGAGATGAATCAGGAGGATGCGCGGAGACGCTACGCCAGACCGGAGCTTCTCAAACTGGACAACTTAAAAGATGTCACATTTGAGTGCCCTGAGTGGCAGTGCAGCGTGGCAGTGCCGACCGCACCAGGCGCTTAGGCGGCACCTTGGGGGCAATACGATAAATCCGTAGCCATGCGATCTGCGGATAAAAACGGACGGGGGGTTGAAAGGAGTGATGAAGCCTTGAACACGCGCTACAGACGCTTTGTTATGATGGCAATCCTGACGCTCGGCGTGGTGACTTTGCTGGGCGTTTCGGCCATCACGAGCGCTCAAGGCAGCGTGGGCGACGTGCCCACCAGCACCAGGCCAGACCTGGGCCTCAGCAAGACCGACGTTTACTGGGGCAGTTACACGGACTACCTGAACCGCGACCTGTCCGTGGACTTCTCGGTTAGCAACAACAGCGCCGCAGCTGACGCGTATACAGCAGCTCACGCGTACAGCGTCGCTATCGAGGGCGCCAGCAACACCAACGGCGTTACCCTCTCGAGCCCGACCCCGGTAAACGTGGGTGACATCGCCGCCGGCGGTTCAGCGCCGGCCACGATCGTGTTCAATGTTCCTGTCGGAGTAGGCTCATTCAGCACGAAGTTGAGCGCGACTGCCGATGACGGCGACGGTAATTCCTACAGCTATCCCCTCGATCCCGGAGCTACGCTGGTGTACAGCTCCAATGTCATGCCAGCCGCCATCTCGGTTCTCGACGCCGAAAACCAGACCCTGGTAAACAACTTCTTCCTGAACTATCTGGCGCCGACGGACCAGCAGGGACACTTCATGTCGGTTTCTCCGGACGGGAAGTATCTCTGGGTCTCGGAGCAGATCTCGGCCACCGGCGGTTACGTGGCGGTCCTGGACGCGGCCACCGGCGAGGAGCTCAAGCACTGGGATGTCGGAGCCGGCGTGGCCAATCACATGAGCCGCGACGGTAAATGGCTGTTCGTTGCCAGCAGCAAGACCGACGGCGTCACTGTCTTCGATGTGGAAAACCAGACATATCTCGGTACGTTCGCCGTGGGCACGGCGACACATGTTATCGATTCGTCCCCTGACGGTACCGAGATATGGATAGAAGACGCTCCGCCCGGCTATGCCGGAAAGTTCGACATCGCCGGCCTGCCGGGAACCCTGCCGACGCAAACCGGACAGGTCTATATCGGCGGATCGCTGCATGCGCTCCTGGCTCACCCAAACGGGGATTATGTGTTCGTGGGAAGCAGCACATCCGGCACGAACATTGTCGATGTGAACACAATGTCCGTGGTAAAGACGTTTGCCGGCGGAATGCAGGAATCACCGCACAACTACACGATATCGCCCGATGCAAAGTATCTGCTGATTGGCGATACCGGCTTCTACACCTGAGACTCTGGCGAGAAGGCGCTAGGTCTAGCGCCAGACCTGCCGGACGGTAGCGGCCCCCTTATGTGGTTCCTCAACATCGAGACGCTGAATACGCCGTCTCCTGACCTGTCAACAATACTGGTGGATAAATACCTGGACTCGAACGATTGGGGTCCGGCCATGTCGATCAGCCATCATATATATGATCCTACGGGCCAGTATATATTGGTCACTACCTACGGGATTGGAGCCGCGGGGCCCGATCCTGGAGGACTCCTCTTCCTGAATGCCGACACGAATGTGGTCGATAAACAGATGGAGATGCCACCCAGGGCGCACTCCCTGGCGTATCCAGGCCACAACCGGTAACGAGGAGAGCCATAGCCAAGAAGACCCGCCCGAGGTATAAAGCGGAATCTGGGTCAAAAGTCCCCGGTGGCGCAAAAGGCTGCCGGGGACTTCCTTTGTCGTCATAAACGCCGAAACGCCGCTTTGTCTTCATCCCATGTCAAGCACTCGATGCTCATCTCTCTGTTTATCGAAAATGCATACATCACCAATTCTACTATTGACATAGCAACTATCTCATAATAAGATAATTTTCTGAAACTAGATAATGCTTATGCAACTAAGTTATTTTAAAATATCATATATTTGATAAAATTTATCAAAAATCCCACAACAGGAGGATGTATGAACGAAAGCTTTTTTTAGGGGGGAAGATCGAACGCCTTTCAATTCGCGTAGTTGAACGGCGTGATTCCTGAAAGATCGCTTGACGTAAGGCAGAAGGAGGAACCGCGATGGATCATGATAAGCAAACGCGGGAACCCTAATGCTGAACCCGCGTTGATCAAACAGGGCAACATGCTGGAAGTCACGTTTGAGTGCCCCGAGTGGCAGTGCAGCGTGATAGTGCCTCCTCCTCCTGCTTAAGATGCGGTCGAACGGTAAATGTCCGCGGGCGGGCGGACAAAAATCAGGAGAATGGAGGTGACAGCAATGCACTTGAGCTCAAGACGATTCGCAAAGCTGGCAGCCATAACCCTTGGTGCGATGATGCTTACTGGCGTCTGGTCGATAACGGACGCCCAGGGGAGCGTGGGGGACATGCCCACTACCACCCGGCCCGATCTTGGCATCAGTGTTACCAATGTCTACTGGGCCAGCTATGCGGATTATCAAGAACGCGATCTGTCTGTTGATTTTTCCATGAACAATAAAGGGGCAGCCGACGCGTTCAACGTGGCCATCACGGGCTCCGGCAATACCGGAGGCGTTACCATGTCGGGCACGCCGGCGGCAGTCGGCGATATATCCGCAGGCAGTTCGGCGCCGGTCATGCTTGTATATAACGTGCCCGCGGGCGTGACTTCGTTTAAGACGAGCATAACAGCCACGGCCCAGGACGGCGACGAGAACTCCTATGACTATCCGTTGAACCCCGCGGCCAATCTGGTGTACAGCACTAATGTCAAGCCGGCCACCGTATCGGTGATCGATGTCGACAGCCAGACTCTGGTCAACAACTTCTTCCTGAACTACCTCGACCCTAACGATAACCAGGGTCATTTCGTGTCTCTGACACCGGACGGGAAGTACCTGTGGGTCTCGGAGCAGATGTCAGCCACCGGCGGTTACGTGGCGGTCCTGGACGCGGCCACCGGCGAGGAACTGAAGCACTGGGATGTGGGGGCCGGAGTGGCCAACTTCATGAGCCGCGACGGCAAATGGGTGTTCATCACCAGCCAAAAGCTGGCGAGCGTCAATGTCTTCGACGTGGAGAACCAGACTTACCTGGGAGCCATCCCGATCGGATCGGCGCCTCACGTCATAGATCAGTCACCGGACGGCACTATCCTGTACGTCACTGATCTGAATCTGGGTAATCTGCGTTCGTTCGACATGACCAGCCTTCCAGGGGCGCTTCCCGCGCCTATCGCCACGCTTCCCATAGGCAATCTCACACATGCTCTCTTGGCTCATCCGAACGGTGACTATGTGTTTGTGGGCAGCAGCGGCGCGGCAGGAACCAAGGGCACTGTGATCGTGGACGTCAATACCATGTCCATCGTCATGGAACAGGCCGGGGGCGTGCAGGGCGGGCTCAGCCTGACCCCGCATAACTACGATATATCGCCGGATGCGAAGTACCTGGTAATCGGCGATATCTCGACATACACCTGAGACTCTGGCGATAAGGCGCTAGGTCTAGCGCCAGATCTGCCAGACGGTAGCGGCCCCTATCTGTGGTGGCTGAACATCGAGGCTCTGAATGATGAGAGTCCGGACTTGTCCACTATCCTGGTCGATCACTGGATGGACGCGGGAGAACTGGGTCCCGATAGTATCAGCCATCAGATACATAGTCCCGATGGCCAGTATGTCATGACAACTACTTATGACGCAGCCACGGGAGCTGGAAGCCTGAGCTTCATTAATACTGATACCTACGAGAGGGAAAAGACTATCCCGATGCCACCGACTCCGCACGCGCTTGCTTATCCCGGATACAACCGGTGATGGATGGAGGGGTGAAAAAGTAAAACATTAAAAAGTGCTCCAGGAGGATAACAGCATAACCGGAGTCAAGGCGCCCCCGGCAGCCGTCAAAGGCTGGGGGCGCCTGTTGACTCTTTCACAAACCGCTGTTTAGGCACTGACTTTCCTCAGCGGCGCGTATTCCACCATCAGTTTGCGCTCGCTGCCATCCTCAAACCGAACGGCCACGGTGCCGCCGCGCTCCACCGCGGTCACCACCCCGCCACCGAACACCGCGTGCGCCACCCTGTCTCCGGGATGAAAGAATGCCGCCGCTTCATCCCGGCCCGGGCGGGCCAAGTCCGGCGGGACATCCCCGGAGATATCCTTGCCAAGATACGGGCTCGGCCTGGCGCCGGTTTTTCCGTAGCCGGCCCGCGCCGGACCCGCCATCGGTCTGAAGTCGATAAGGTCATCAGGGATCTCAGCCAGAAAACGCGAGGCCAGATTGTAGCTTCTGGCGCCATACAGGTTTCGCGAGGTCGTATAAGTGAAGTAGAGGCGCTGCCTGGCTCTGGTCATGCCCACGTAGCACAGCCGGCGTTCCTCCTCGAGATTCTGCTCCTCAATCGCTCGCGAATGGGGGAAGACGCCCTCCTCGGCGCCAATGATGAACACCACGGGGAACTCGAGCCCTTTGGCATTGTGCAGAGTCATGAGCGTGACCGTCTCTGATTGCTCGGTCAGCTTGTCCACATCGGTATACAGAGAGATCTCCTGCAGGAACTCCCTCAGGGAGCCGTCCGGCTGCCGCCGGCCGTATTCTTCAGCCACACCCACGAGCTCCATCAGATTCTCGATCCGTCCCTCCGCCTCGATAGTGCGCTCGGCCTGCAGCGAAGCTATATAGCCGCTTGAGTTCAGCACCTGATCCAGTGTCTCAGCCACCGGCGAGCTTGCCGCTGTTGCGGCTAGCTCCTCGATCAGACCGCTAAAACCGGCGAGCGCCTTTTCGCCGGCCGGCCTCAAATCGGAAATTTCGCCTGCCCGGGCGGCAGCTTCCGTCAATGACAGGCCTTCAGCGTCCGCGAAACGCGTCAGGCTGGCAAGGCTTGCGGCCCCGATGCCCCGCTTCGGCACGTTGACTACACGATTGAAACTGATGCTGTCGGAAGGATTGTCTATTACCAGCAGGTAAGCGAGAGCGTCCTTGATCTCCGCCCGCTCGTAAAATTTGGTGCCCCCCACCACCCGGTAGGAGATGCCATATCGCACGAATAAATCCTCAAGCACGCGTGACTGGGCGTTGACGCGGTAGAACACGGCCATATCCCGGGGTTTACAGCCATCCTCCTGCTGCAGGCGCGCCACCTCTCCGGCCACGAAACGGGCCTCAGCATGCTCGTCATCCACTTCCGCCATCACGATCTTCTCGCCCTGGCCCAGGTCAGTCCACAGGTTCTTCTGCATGCGCCCGGGATTGTTGCTTACGACATGGTTGGCAGCGGTAAGTATTGTTTGGGTGGAACGGTAGTTCTGCTCCAGTTTGATGATTGTGGCCTCGGGATAGTCTGAGCGAAAATCCAGGATGTTTCTCACCTCGGCCCCTCTCCAGGAGTAAATGCTCTGGTCGTCGTCACCGACGACGCAGACATTGCGATGCTCTTTTCCCAGGAGGTTTACCAGCACACACTGGGCATGGTTGGTATCCTGGTATTCGTCAACCAGGATATGCCGGAAGGCGCTCCGCCAGTAATCAAGCCGCTCGGGAAGGAGCTGAAACAGGCTCACTGCGCGCATCAGCAGGTCATCAAAATCCATGGCGTTGTTTGCGAACAGCTTCTCCTGGTAAAGGCTGTATACCCTCGCTACCGTATCATCGAAAAAGTCATCCACCATGCCGGCGAAAGCTTCAGCGTCGACAAGGCGGTTCTTGGCCGAGGAGATGACGGCATGGATCCCTTTGGGCGGGAAGCGCTTATCATCTATGCCCAGATCCTTCAGGCAACGCTTGACGACCCGCAACTGGTCGGGGGCATCGTAGATGGTGAAGTTTCGCCGGTAACCCAGCTGCTGCGCTTCCTTTCTCAGAATGCGGGCGCAGGCGGAGTGGAAGGTGCTGATCCACATGGTGCGGGCGACAGGGCCGACAAGAGTCTCGATACGCTCCTTCATCTCGTCAGCCGCCTTGTTGGTAAAGGTAATGGCCAGGATCTCCTGGGGCCTCACGCCCTGGGCGGCGATCAGAAAGGCAACCCGGTGCGTGAGCACCCTGGTCTTGCCCGAGCCGGCCCCGGCCAGCACCAGCAGCGGTCCCGACGGCGTCTGCACCGCCTGGCTCTGGGGTTCGTTCAGACCTGCGAGCAGGTCGTCGACAGACGCTTTTTTGGCGGCGGAACTCATGTCGTAACCCTGTTTTTTACATATGGCAGATTACCGGGATACACAAATCACCCGTTGTGAATCCTTGACACAAAAAGCCTGATAGCCCGAATTCTTGGTCATTTTAACGAATTCATCACGTAACCCACCGCCAGAAGGATAATGCCGGCGGTGATCATTTTCGCGCCGGACACGTACATCCTCTCCCTGGAGACGGACCCCAGAAACATGCCCAGCGCGAACAGCTCCGCAAAAGCCACCGCAAAGCCTGCGTAAAAAGCGATCTCGATACCTATGAGGCCGTTCAGTAAAAATGGAGAGACAGCCAGAAGCGCCGCCGGGAAGGGGGCGGCCCCGTTCACGAGCGCGACGGTGATTGTGGCATAGCTGGCGGCTCGGTTGATCTCGGTATCTTTCAGGCTTCCAAGGGTATATTCCTCGAGTTCGGCCAGGGAGCGCCGGCGCTCGGCTCTTTCCGTCATGTAAGCGGAGTAAAAACCCGAGAGGCCCAAGGCCAGCGTTGCGGAAAATCCGACGATGATCACAGCCGTGGCATCTCGCACGCCGCCAAGATAACTGCCCATCAGCACGCCCATGATGGTCATGACCCCGTCAAATGCATTCAGTGCGAAATAGCGGCGCGCTATCTCTCCAACGCCGGCTATGCGATGGTACTTGCGAAGGGTAGCAAGACTGGGTAGTTTCAAGGAGCGGGGCCTGTCCCCTTATCACCTCATCCAGCGAGCTGACGTATCCTGAGGCGTGGAAGCCTCTTCGATAAGCTCCCGCCCGGTGGATACCTTGTCAATACTGTGAATAGAGCCCCCGCTCTCCTGGATGACCGCGGCAACGTCGTCGAAATTTATCTGGGAGCCCTCGATCGTGATCTTGATGTTCTCGACCTTCTGGTCTATCTCATTGAGGACCAGATCGGTTCCCTCGACCCCATCCAGGGCGCCGAGCTTGACCGCCAGGTCGAGAATGGTAGGTTGATGCGGCTTCAGCACGTCCAGAACCAGCCTTCTTACCTTGCTCAATTGATGCTCACTCTCCATGGTTGATTACGATGCCGGCGGCGAACAGGGCCGCCATATGAAAATCATATCAAAGGCGAGGCGGCACCGTAAAAAGCAGGTTGAGCCGCCGCCATGCCGGAAAAAGGAGATGGGACTACAGTACCGGGACAGCATTTTTCGCCTTTTCCTATATACCTGAGCCGTCATAATATTCGAAGATGCGTTCCAGCTCCCGTTCGCCCTCGCCCTGAGCCTTTTCGATTGTTTCCCGCTTCTCGGGAAAAGCAGTCTTGAACTCGTTCTCCAGCTCGACGACCCGCCGCACCAGCGATTGCATGGCATCGGCAACCGGATCCGGCAGATGGGTCCAGTCCAGATCCGCGGCGCCTACCTTACGGCCGCGCTCACGCACGGGCCGGCCGGGATTCCCCACTACGGTGGAATTGGGCGGTACATCGTGAATGACCACGCTGCCGGCGCCGATCTTGGCGTTCTCGCCTACGGTAATGGATCCCAGAACCTTGGCGCCGGCGCCCACGGTGACCCCATCCTCAAGAGTGGGGTGGCGCTTTCCATGCTCCTTGCCGGTGCCGCCCAGGGTTACTCCCTGATAGAGGGTGACATTATCGCCGATCTCGGTCGTCTCGCCGATTACGACCCCGGAGCCGTGGTCAATGAAGAAGCCCTCGCCAATCTCCGCAGCCGGATGTATCTCGATCCCCGTAAGGAACCTGTTCATCTGCGAAACGATCCGGGGCGCCACCGGAACACCCTGGTTGAAAAAGAAATGTGTCAGCCGGTGGATCATGATGGCATGAAGGCCGGAATAGCAAGTGAGCGCCTCGATCAGGTTGGCGGCAGCCGGATCTCGCTCGCGGATGGCGGCCACATCGCTTTTCAGGCTTTTCAGTGTCACGTGCAGGTCGCCGTGACGGTTAAGCCACAGCCAGGCGCCGCCGGCCAGAGAGAGAAACGCTATGTTTTTTTTACTTGGCTTTTTCATATAATAGCTGCATTATATTAGCAGAACCGTCGTTTCAGACATATTTTGCTCTCAGGAGGCTTCGTCATGAGAACGCAGCGGCTTGAACTCACCTTTCCCGAGAATCTGATAAAGAAACCGGTCATTTATCAACTTGTGAAAGAATTCGATGTGGTGCCGAACATCCGCCGCGCCAACGTGGATGAAAGCTACGGCTGGATGGTTCTTGAGCTAAGCGGAGAGGACGCGGAGCTGGAGAAGGCCCTGAAACACCTGCATGAAATCGGCGTCGAGGTGGAGTACCTGGACTCGTTCGTGGAGTAGGCGGGCCGCCCTCACGTCCGTCCCCAGCCAGAGCCTTAAAGAACCTCGTTCATGCTGCCGCTCCTGAAACCTTCCAGGTCCAGGGTCACATAACGAAAGCCGATCTTTTTAAGCCCATTTACTACCTCCCGGCGGCAGCCGCCATCAGCCAGATCGGAAAGCGTCTGTTGTGGCACCTCTATCCTGGCGACATCACCATGGCTCCTGACCCTGAGTTCCCTGAAACCCAAACCGCGTAAAAGCTCCTCTGCCCGCTCCACCCGCCGCAGTCCTTCCGGGGTTATCCTCTCTCCGTAGGGGAACCGCGAGGACAGGCAGGCCTGGGCCGGCTTGTCCCAGTTAGGAAGCGAAAGCTGACGCGCCAGCTCGCGCACCTCGTTCTTGCCGGCGCCCACCGCTGCCAGCGGGTGCAGGACACCCAACTCGTCTCCGGCCCTGATTCCAGGGCGGTGATCGCGCAGATCGTCCGCGTTCACTCCGTCCACGACACTCGAAAGGCCACGCTCATCAGCCAGGGCGCGCACCCGCCGCCAGAGTTCGGATTTGCAAAAATAACACCGGTCCGGCCGGTTTTGGCTGAAATCGTCGCAATCCAGCTCGGCGGTACTGATCACGGCGTGGGGGATACCCAGTTTTTTCGCCAGCAACCCGGCTTCCTGGAGTTCTCGCGCCGGCAGGGTCCCGGAATTCCCGGTTACCGCCAGAACGTTTTTGCGGCCAAGAGCCTGGACCGCGGCGGCGGCCACCACCGAGGAATCCACTCCTCCCGAATAACCCACGGCCACACTGCCCAAGGGGCGCAGGAAGCCGATCATCTCAAGCAGCATGGTGTAGTTCAGTGGCATTACCTTTCATCCCACATCTTCAACAACCTCCATCTCTGCTTCTTCCACTTTTCCATCCGCGATGCGATACACACGGCTCTCCGGCTCCTGATTCATCAGGGAAACGATAAGATACAGGGAATCCGGGTAGAACGCCAGATCCCGGTCATGCTGAGAGGGAACGGCCGGGGAGTGGGGGTGGGAGTGAAAAATGGCCACCGGCTCCATGCCATCCCGGCGCATCTCGTCAAATACCTGAAACTGTTCCCGGGAATCCATCTCATAGAAGGTGGCGCTATGGGCGGTGTTCTCCATCAAGTATGTCTTTTTCACTACTGCGGCGCCGTCCGCGTAAACTCCGGCCAGGATGCCGCAGGCTTCCTCAGGTTCGCATAAATTGGCATGCGAAATTACCGCACTCAGCTGCGCGCGGGTGATTCTGAGAAGATGGGGCATCAGGGAGAGCTGGGAGCCTGTGACTCGCAGGTGTAGTCGTACTCTACCAGTTCGGTGATGGTGCGATTGTCTCCGCAGACCGGGCACTTGGGGTTGCGAGGGGCTTTGACCTCGTGGAATCGCAGCTCATCGGCGTCGAATTGCAGCAGCCGGTTGTAAAGTGGTTTACCCACCCCGGTAATCATCTTCAGCACCTCGGTGGCCTGCAGGGTCCCCACTACGCCGGCCACCGCTCCCAGAACTCCCGCTTCGGCGCAGGTAGGCACGGTGCCAGGCGGGGGAGGCTCCTCGAAAACGCAGCGGTAGCAAGCGGTTTCGGCGCCGCTTATACTCATGATCAGACCCATGAACCGGAGGATGCCCGCTTCCACCAGCTTCTTCTTCTTCATGACACAGGCGTCGTTGACCAGATATCTGGTGGGGAAGTTATCCACGCCGTCGACGATTATGCCGTACATGTCGATTATCTCAAAGATATTGTCCTTGGTGAGCCGCTGCTGATGCTCGTCCACCTCGATGTGGGGGTTGATCTGCTTCATGGTCTCACTGGCGCTGCGCGCCTTGGGCCGGCCGACGTCGGCAGTGGTATGGATTATCTGCCTTTGCAGGTTGGTGATATCAACGATATCGTCCTCGACGATGCCGACGTGTCCCACGCCGGCCGCCGCCAGGTAAAGCAGAGCCGGGGAACCCAGGCCGCCGGCGCCGATCACCAAAACGCTGGCATCCTTGAGCTTCTGCTGTCCGGCTCCTCCCACCTCGGACAGTATTATGTGCCGTGAATAGCGGAGAATTTCTTCTTCACTCAGATTGAACATGATCAGAACCTTTGGCTTCGGGTCAGGTGATTAAAAAGTGCGCCGCCCTGGAAGTCACGGCTGGCGACGCGCTCCTCCACCCATATAATACAGGAAGTCGACCTCGTCTCCGTCGTTGAGCGCGATGTTCTCGAAATCACGCCTTCTCAGAACCTCTCCGTTAATGCGCACGTTGGCGTAGACGGCGTTTTCGCCCTGGGATTCCAGCAAAGACAGCACGTTTCTGGTGCCGTGATAATGGATCTTCTTACCCTGGACCACCAGATCCAGGCAAGCCGGACCGGGGCACGGAGCATCTTTACCGGATGATAGCATTCCTGTTTTTTCTGAATTTATGCCGGTTTCGCCCATTTCTCAACCCTCGCAGTCTTCCAGGCCGAGCGGTTACCCGCCTGCCTTTTTTACGTAGATCTCCGTGTAGCCCTCTTTATCTTCCATACCCAGCACCTGATGTCCGTTTCCCCTCACCCATTGCGGCAGGTCCCGGTTGCTGACCGGATCATCCACCAGCACCTTGACGATGCCACCGCCACCAAGCTGCTCCAGGGCAAGCGCGGTCTTCACGGACGGCATCGGGCAGGCAAGGCCCCGCGCGTCGAGCAATATGTCCTCTTTCACATCCATTTATGCCTCCATACGATTCAAATCCTGGCCTCTTAAACGCGTTCGGCTATTAAGTGCCGAAGAGCTGGGTCGTCAGATACCGCTCGCCGGTATCCGGCAGGACAACCACGACCAGTTTGCCCTTGTTCCCGGGGCGCTTCGCGACTTCCAGGGCGGCAAATACCGCTGCCCCGGAGGAAATCCCGGCAAGAATGCCTTCCTCGCGCGCCAGCCGCCGGGTGGTCACCTCGGCCTCCTCATTCGTGACCTGGAATACCTCGTCATAGATTCCCGTGTTGAGGATTTCCGGCACGAAGCCGGCGCCGATTCCCTGTATGCGATGGGGCCCAGGGGATCCTCCGGACAGCACCGGAGAAGCCTCGGGTTCCACCGCGACCAGCCGGACGGAAGGCTTCCGCTCCTTCAAGACCTCACCCGCGCCCGTAATGGTTCCACCCGTGCCGACGCCGGCAACGAATATATCGATCTGACCGCCGGTGTCCTGCCAGATCTCCTCGGCGGTAGTGCGGCGGTGAATCTCCGGATTGGCCGGGTTTTTAAACTGCTGGGGGATAAAAGCATCCTCGTATCCGGCGGCCAGCTCCTCGGCTTTTTCGACTGCGCCTCTCATGCCGTCAGGCCCGGGGGTGAGGACAAGTTCCGCCCCGTAAGCCTTAAGCAGCAGCCGCCGCTCAACGCTCATCGTCTCCGGCATCGTGAGGATCAGCCGGTAGCCCTTGGCGGCGCATACAAATGCCAGGGCAATGCCTGTGTTGCCGCTGGTGGGTTCGATGACAACCGTTCGGCCCGGGGTCATCTTCCCTGCCTCTTCGGCCGCCTCGATCATCGAGTATCCAATCCGGTCCTTGACACTGCCTCCGGGATTGAAGCTCTCCAGCTTGCCGGCGATGGCCGCGTCAAGCCCCTGGGCCATGCGGTCAAGCCACACCATCGGAGTATTGCCTATCAATTCCGAAAGGTTGCCGGCGATGTTGGCCTGACTCCGCTTTGTCACAGTATCCTTTTCGACTACCATGTAAATCCTTCCCCGCCAGAATCAGATGTAATACATTTCTCCGGCCCGCTCAAACATAAGGGTCTCCCTGCAGGCCAGATCGCTGATTGTCGCCGCAGCCAGCACGCTTTCCAGGCTGGCCTTGGCTTCCATCCATACTTCATTCATGACGCAGGAGTCCAGTTTGTCACAGGGCGCGCCCACGGTACACTGCGCCGGAGCCACGTTGCCGTCAAGAACCCGGACGACATCAAGCACGCTTACTTCTCCTGGCGACTTCTTGAATGAGAACCCGCCGCGGACGCCCCGGTGGCTGTTGAGAATCCCGGCTTTCCGGAGAGAGGAAAAAAGCTGTTCCAGAAACTGCAAGGGGATGTCTCTGCGGCTGGCAATATCGGCGATGGGAACCGGGTTTCCGTGGGTATGGTGGGCCAGCTCGATCAGGGCCCTGACCGCGTACCTGCTCTTGGCTGAAATATTCATTTTAATATCTCCATAATACCGATAGGTTTTGTAGCCTTAGATAGTTATGCGAGCTTATATCAAGATAAATGTCCTGTCAATAGGCAAATTAAAAAATATTTCAAAACTGAGCAATTATGTAGTGTTTACATGCGCAAATGATGCAAAATCATCATAAGTACTCACGCGGCTCCAGTGTTCCTCCCTGGATCGAATGGCCGGGATCTTTGAAAGATCCTGGAAAACGGAGCTCTCACGGCGCAATCCAATCAATTGTGACCTCCGCGCGCCATTCTTCCCTCAATCGAGACGCCCTGGCACGTTCGGCTGCCCAGCCTGCCTTTCAGGGTTCCGCTCTTTCGGCCTCGAACAGGCGCGGCCGTCCTCGGGGGCCCCCGTGCCGCCGGGCGGACATCCGGCCCGGATCGTTTGATCGATATAAGTTTTTTACATGTTCATTCGGGGGAGAACCAATTAGCCGCCGCATGGAGTCAAACCTGGGGAAGGATTGAACTTGCCTGCTTATGAAGTCATAGAGCATACAGCCGACGTAGGAATTCGCGCATACGGCGACACAGAATGGCAGGCATTCGAAAACGCCGCCCTGGGAATGTTCTCTCTTATCACGGAACTGTCCGGCGTGAACGCGGAGATCGAGTTCCCGGTGGACGTGCAGGCAGATGACCACGAGACCCTGCTGGTGGATTGGCTCAATGAACTGCTGTACATCTTTGAAAGCAACCGGGTACTGCTCTCAAGGTTCGAAGTAACCGAACTGGAGGATTCTCATTTAAAGGGCAGGGCGTGGGGGGAGCCGATCGACAAAACCCGCCACGAGCTTAAAAGTGACATCAAGGCTGTAACTTATCACATGCTGAAGGTGAAAAAAGTGGATGACCGCTGGCAAACGGCCGTTATCTTCGATATCTGACGGATCGAGGCCGGTTGACAACGTGGGGAGAGAGAAAAAACCTGACATGGCAGAGACAAAGATAACTCTTACAGACGGGGCTACGGCTCGGCTGATAGAAATCGATCCCTGGACGTGGGAGATACCCAAAACCGGGCGCATGCTGGTGCCGGGACGCATCTTCTCCGACCGGCAATTAGTAGAGAGGGCTTCCGAAGAGAAAGCCCTGGAACAGGTGGCCAATGTCGCCTGCCTGCCGGGGATTGTTGATGCTTCCCTGGCCATGCCCGATATCCACTGGGGCTATGGCTTCGCCATCGGCGGCGTGGCTGCCTTTCGCATCAGTGATGGCGTCATCTCGCCGGGCGGGGTGGGCTACGACATCGCCTGCGGCGTCAGGCTGGTGCGCACCAACCTCAGATACACGGATGTCCGGAACACGGTGCCGGCACTGGTTCACGAGCTATCCCGCAGCATCCCTGCCGGAGTCGGGCGACGCGGCCGCGTCAGGCTGAGCCGCAGGGAACTGGACGCGGTGATGACCGATGGCGTGCCATGGATGGTAAACCACGGCTATGGATGGAAGGAGGACGTGGAAGCGATTGAGGACGGCGGAGTGCTGGAGGGAGCCGATCCCTCGCTGATCAGCGAAAGGGCCCGCGAGCGCGGCACGGCCCAGCCGGGAACCCTGGGCGCCGGCAATCATTTTGCCGAGGTGCAGCGGGTGGAGGAAATTTTCGAGCCGGAAGCGGCAGAGGCTTTCGGTGTATTCGAGGACCAGCTGGTGGTCATGCTGCACTCCGGCTCCCGGGGGCTGGGACACCAGATCTGCACCGAATATATAAAGATCACCGCGGCCGCGGCCGCCCGGGCCGGCATCTACCTTCCCGACCGCCAGCTGGCCTGCGCGCCCATCGAGAGCCCGGAGGGGCGAGACTACTACGCGGCCATGGCCTGCGGCGTCAACTTCGCCCGGGTCAACCGCCAGGTGATGACCCATCTGGTGCGGGAGTCTTTTGAATACATCCTCAAGTCATCTGCGGAAAAGCTCGGCATGGGCGTCGTCTACGACGTATCGCACAACGTGGCCAAATTCGAGGAGCACGACGTGGGGGGTACCAGGATGAAGCTCTGCGTCCATCGAAAAGGAGCAACCCGTTCGTTTGCCGCGGGTCATCCCGATCTCCCCCCCAAATACCGTGATACCGGTCAACCCGTAATTATACCTGGAGATATGGGGCGGGCGTCATATCTGCTGAAGGGAACCGAGAGCGCCATGAAACGCAGCTTCGGATCCACGTGCCACGGAGCGGGGCGGGTGATGGGCCGGAAAGCCGCCAGGCGGGCCATCCCGGGATACGAGTTGAAACACCGGCTCGAATCCCAGGGCATCATCGTCAAGGCCGGAAGCACCAAAAGCTTGGCAGAGGAAGCGCCTGAAGCCTACAAGGATGTAAACATAATTGTGGATATATGCCACCATGCCGGCCTTTCCCACAAGGTGGCCAGGCTGCGTCCCCTGGGGGTGATCAAGGGATGATCATTCGAGCATGGTCGGCTTCCTGAGCCCGGCACATTGACATCTGGCGCTTTCGTCCACAGCGTCTAGCGCTTCCAGCAATATCCGCGACTGCCTCACCGCATCCTCCTCGAATATGTCCTTAAGCACCTCGTGCTCCCAGTCGCGCACAACACCTTCCGCGTAATTAACGATCAAATAAAGGGCCGCGTAGCAGGCGCCGATGTCCCGCGCCAGCCAGACCTCCGGACACATGCTCTGGCCGACGACGTCTCCGTGGGGCCGCATCATCCTGATCTCGGCGCGGCTCTCAAACCGGGGGCCCTCAGTGACCACGCAGGTGCCGCGTCCGAATACGCGGCCCCGGGCATGCGGCCCGGCCGCCCTGGCCAGCTCCCGGGCCATGACTCCGCAAACCGGATCGCGCATGATGAGCAGGTGTTTGCCGAGCACCGGGACAGGGTCGCGATGGGTGGTCAGATCTACATAATCATCGGGCACCACGATATCTCGCGGATCAAGCAAAGGATTGAGGCTGCCGACTCCGGCTTCGGAGAACACCCGATTGACCCCGGCCTGAGCCAGCACCCAGAAGACCTGGCGGGAGGCCTCACCGCGAGTCACTCCCCGCCGCCAGCCGTGCAGCCGCACTGTCAGGCAGCGCCGTCCGCCTGAGGTCTCGAACAACTTGAATTGTGGCGACTCGCCGAAAGGCGTTTCGAATGTCAGGTCGCCTTCGATCAGTCGCGCTCCGGATCCGGCATCCTCGGGGAAGGAACAGCTCTGGGTCCCGGAGCCGCCGATCACCGCCCAGGAAGCTGATGGGACTCCGGCTCGGTTCATCGGCGAGGGCCGCAGGCATCGGAAAGCGCGGGCCTCATGGCTTCACCCTGGTATCATTGATTGCCTCAACCTGCATATGCAAATGATTGCCGGAATCATAAGTGTAGCTGCCCAGATTCTGCTCCAGACAGCCGTCAAGCTGCCTGACCGCGCCAATTTTTGTTATGCCTGCCTTGACAGGCTGTCCGAGCGTCGCCTGTATATTGCCCAGATGAGTCATCACCACCATCGTGTTCGACTGGCTCAAGGGCTTGATCTTGACCTCCGTGTCCGGACAGGTCCCCTTGACATGATAAGCCCTGATGCCCGCGACGGTGCCGTCAACCGGTGAGAAGACCGTCGTGCCTGCCGGAGCGCCGACATCAATGGCGCCGGTGCCCGTGACGGCCTTCGAGCTGTCTCCCATCATGAAGTATCCGGGCCCTTCGCTGCCTGTGATTCCACTCAGCGATCCCAGAAACGAGTCGTTGAGCTGATAGCCGTTCGGCACCAGGCTCAAAACGTTGTCATCATCCACGGGATGATATCCGATCGTGGTCACCTGCTCCTCGTAAACTGGCAGCATTAACTCGACTTCGTCAGTGGTAGCCAGTAAAATTGCGGCCGGCTCCCGCACGCTGGCCATGCCCCGGGATGCCGACATGGTCTGTTCATCAAGAAGGGGAGAAGAGCTTGCTCTCGAAGAAGCAATAATGGCGGCCAGCGCCAGCATCGCCAGGGCGAACATGACCGCCAGAAAAGCCGCGGAGTGCCAGCGGTAGCGATGCCGGGTGGATGCACGCGGCTGTAGAGTGTGAGGCTCCGAAGCCATAATCGGGACATAACCTTACCATGCGGGAGGGTAATTTCAACCCGTTATGTGCGATATGTTACATAATCGGCTACGTAAATCCCGCAAAATCGTCGATTTCTGTACATCCTGCTGATGTATAATATTCGATCAACATGACCGATCTCCCGAGCCGGATCAGGCCGGGCTATGGTTGACGGAGGCAATTTATGAGAATCAGCATACCAAGATGGGTACAGATGGTCGGGTTGCCGGTCATCATCATCCTCGTATGGCTTACCGCCTCCATGCTGACGACCGTCATCTTCATGTTCGCGGCTGCCGCAGTCATAGCTCTTATCCTCGATCCCCTGGTGCGCCAGCTGGAGCGCCTGAAGATACCCCGCCCACTGGGCGTCGTCGTCGTATACCTGACAATGCTGGCCATCATCGTGACGTTCTTCATCCTGATAATTCCCCCGGGAATCAGCCAGCTCCTGGAGCTGGTGGACGATCTGCCGCAGTACACCGAATCGATCCGGGATCAGTTTGAAAGATGGGTCGCCACGCTGGAGCGGCTGAACCTGCCCATCGATGTCAGCGACGAGGTGGACAGGATCATCGACCGCGTCCAGAATGCGATCATCGACGTGGGCACCCTGCTGGTACAATATTCAATCAACGCGGTCAGCCTGATCGCCCAGGGCATCCTTATTTTCGTGATTTCCATTTACATGCTGTTGGACTCCAGGCGCATCGGCCGCACCGTGAGGCGGTTTTTTCCCCAGGATCAACAGGCTGACGCAGACGATTTCGTCAATCGCACCCGCGGGTCGGTTTCCCACTGGGTCCGCGGCCAGGTTGTGCTGAGTATCCTTGTGGGCGTCTCCTCCGGGCTGGGCATATGGCTGCTGGCGGTGACCGGCATCTGGCCGGAGGGAGGCCAATACGCGATCTTTTTCGGCGTCTGGGCGGGCCTGACCGAGATCATTCCCTTCATCGGCCCCTTCCTGGGAGCCGCACCGCCCGTGACAATCGCCTTGTTTTCTTCACCCTGGGCGGCGCTCGCGGTCGTGGGAGTTTACCTGGTCATCCAGCAGGTTGAAGGTCACATTCTGGTTCCGAAGATCATGGGCCAGGTGATGGGCGTTCACCCCCTTGTGGTAATTTTTGCGACGCTGGCCGGCGCCGAGCTGCGCGGAGTTGCCGGCATGCTGGTGGTTCTGCCGCTGGTAGCGCTGGGACGCGAAGTGGTCGTATTCTTCAAGCCGCGAATCACCCTGGAGAAGCCGGCGGAGCGGGACGAGCTGCGGTTCCCTGAGGTGCCGCCGGAAATTTCCGGCACCAGGGAATAGCAAAGCGGCAGGCTCATGCCGTCACGATTCTCACCATGAAGATCTCCGAGATACTTTCACATGTACGAATCATCAGGCAGGACGGCGATCCTTCCCTTGAGATCACCGGAATAACCTTTGATTCACGGCGGGCGAGGCCCGGATCGCTGTTTGTCGCCGTACCCGGTTTCCGGCTGGACGGACACGATTTCATTCCCGAGGCCCGCGAGGCGGGCGCCGCCGCAGTTCTTACCGAACGATGGATAGATACAGCCGGGCTTCCACAGTTCCAGACCGGAAACGCAAGGCTATCCATGTCCCTGGCCGCGGCTGCCTTTTATGGATATCCCTCCCGCAGGATGACCGTCATCGGTGTCACCGGAACAAACGGCAAGACCACGACATCTTACATGATTGATTCGATTCTCCGGTCATGGAGCAGGCAAACCGGTCTCCTGGGCGGCGTCGAGTACAGGGTTGGCAAAAGATCGGAGCCCGCGGCCCGCACTACGCCGGAAGCGGTTGACCTGCAACGGATGCTGGCGGAAATGCTCAATGACGGTGTGGAGGCCGTCACCCTGGAAGTCTCCTCCCACGGAATCGATCTGTTCCGCGTCGCCGGACTTGATTTCGACGTGGCGGTCTTTACAAATCTTTCCCGGGAGCATCTGGACCTGCACGGCGGCATGGAGGCTTATTTCAAAACCAAGCGGCGCCTCTTCATGGGTGATCTGGGACAGGAAGAGGGTGCCGCGCCGGAAACCCTCCGGCCGGTCCCGGTTGTGAACATTGACGATGCATACGGGCGTCGCCTGGCCTCCGAATTGCCGCGGGCAATCGGGTTCAGCATTAGAAGTGACGCCGATATCAGGGCCGGTAACATAATCGCGCAGGGATGGCAGAGTTCATTTGAGCTGACAACCCCGGCGGGCGCCGCCGGTGTAAGACTGAAGCTGCCTGGATATTACAACATCGCCAATGCCCTGGCCGCCGCGGGGGCTGCCCACGCCCTGGGGGCGCCGCCGGACATCATCGCCGCCGGCCTGGGATCGTTCAAGGGGGTTCCCGGCCGCTTCGAGCTTATTGACACCGATGCCCCATTTACGATTATCGTCGATTACGCGCACAACGAGGATGGCCTGTTGCAATCACTGGTCACGGCGCGCAAACTCACCAGTAAAAGGCTTTTGCTGGTATTCGGCTGCCCCGGTGAGCGGGACCGCGAGAAACGTCCCGAAATGGGCCGCATCGCGGGCTCTAAAGCAGATCTGGCCATCCTCACCACCGATGACTGCTACGGCGAGCCGCCCGACCGGATTCTGAACGAGACGGAGCCCGGTTTGAAGCAGGCAGGCGGAGACTATTTGAGGATTCCCGACCGGCGCCGGGCGATCGCCACCGCTCTTGCCGCCGCCGCCGAGGGCGATACTGTCCTCATCGCCGGCAAAGGACATGAGGCTGAGCAGATATTGCCTTCCGGTCCTGTTCCCTTCAGCGACCGGCAGGTGATCAAGGAGCTCCTGGAGACTGCTTTCCGGTAGCGGGCAACTCTTTTTTAGCCTTGTCCGGACTACACCCGGCGTTATCGTCCCGCGCGAAAAAAATTTTCATGCTTTTTGCACTATTATTCACCTTTGTCAATCCCGATCTCTTGAATCCCGCGGCAGTCAATGGTAGTTTCAAATCCCCTCTGTCACCGTTCCCGTGTCAAACTCGGAAACGACGGAGGTTGTCATGTGGAAACTGGCTGGTATCTCGTGCGGCATCCCTTTTCTGCTCATCCTAATCATGTTCGCCGGCTCCGGCGCCGCCATGGGCGCCTGCGGTATCGATCCACCGCCCGAGCCTCCCGGAGGTTTCAGCTGGCCGGCCACCGGTGAGCTGACCAGGGGCTGGACCCTCGATTGTAAAAGCGACAGGGGGCACCGCGGCATAGACATAGCGGCGCCATCCGGTAGCCCGGTAAGGGCCGCGGCCGCCGGCACGGTTTCCTTCGCGGCCTACACGCCGGCCGAGGGCGGGGGCATGACTATCAGCATCGATCACCCCGGCGGGCTGAGAAGCACCTACCTGCACGTAACCGCTCCCGCAATAAGCAGGGGGGACATTGTTTCGGCGGGTCAGGTGATAGCGATAACCACGGAAACACCACTTCATTTCGGAATCAAGATCCCCGGCAGCCGCGACACTTATTATGATCCGCTCGGCCTGCTTCCACCCATGAGCTCTCGTACCGGGCTTGCGCCGCCGGAAGCTGACCGGTGGCCGGCCGCGGATTACTCCTCTGCCGTGGCCGGCCCGGCTGCCGCTCCGGCCACGGCGCCTTCGGCGGCTTCAGTCCCCGAGCCATCGTTGCTTCCCGAAGCCTCTTTAGGATTGTCAATCATGCCGGAACCCGCCCGCCCTGAAAAGGCTGCTTATCCTGAGCCCTCCACCGCCTCCAAGCCGGCCGCTGCCGCCAAGCCCTCCGCCGCCTATAAGCCGGCCGCCGCCGCCAAGCCCTCCGCCGTTCCCGGGACTCTTGTCGCTCCCCAGGCTGCGGACGTCGACAGGATTCCGGCTGTCCTGGATGAGCCGATATTCATTCAGAAAAGCCAT
>JACUUL010000036.1 GCA_014859345.1 Thermoleophilia bacterium | reverse complement strand
TGAGTAATGAAGATCCGCTGCCTGGCCTATCTCTCGCATGGTATATCCATGTTTTCTGTAAGCTTCACTCATCCATTCGCCTCTGGCAACGTCATTATCGATCAACTCCTGAATTGGAGGCTTGGCCAGGTATCGCTTTTTTTGTCAATGTTTTTCATCAATGCCGGCGGTGCTCTTTTGATTGTGTCTATTTCCAGGCGGTTCCGAGGCAAGAAATCGATCGGTCAATAGACCAGATTACCTTCATTATATCAACGGAAGAAGACGCCCGGATTAACCGAAAACGGGTTCAGGAGCCCAGGCGCTTGCCCAGAAGCTTTTTATAACCTCTCAGGAACTCCGGCGCCGCCATGCCGCGTTTGCCCTCAGCCTGGAGCTCCATCAACTCCAGGGTGCCGGTGCCGCAGGCCACCAGCAGGCGCTCATCCTTGATGATAACCTGGCCGGGCTTGCCTGAGCCTTCGGCGACATGCGCCTTCCAGATCTTGATCCTGTGGCCGCGGGCCATGGTGAAGGCGCCGATGTGGGGCGAGAGCGCCCTGACCCGGCAGGCTAACTTCCAGGCCGGCTCGCTCCAGTCGATTCGCATGTCCTCCTTGGAGATCTTCTCAGCGTAGGTGGCGGCGCCGTCGTCCTGCGGTTCGGGCTCGATATGCCTTTCCTCCATAGCGTCCAGCACATCGGCCAGCGCCTCCCCGCCCGTCCTTCCCAGCTTCTGGTACAAAACGCCGGCGTCGTCCTCCTTGCCGATCACGACAGCTTTCTGCAGGTAGACAGGGCCGGTATCCACCTTCGGCTCCACTTCCATGATGGAAACGCCGGTCATGCCCTCGCCGTCCATGATGGCCCGCTCGATAGGGGCGGCGCCCCGGTATTTTGGCAGCAGAGAGGCATGAACGTTGATGCAGGGAATTGCGCCCAGCAGCGGCTTTTTGAGGATCTGGCCGAAGGCCGCGATGGTGAGCGCCCTCACTCCCAGTGAGCGCAGTAACGCGACTGTCTCCGCAGAGCTGGCTTGCTCTGGTTGCTCGACCCTGAGGCCCTCCCGCACCGCCAGCTCCTTTACTTCCGAAAAGCTTGGCCTGCGGCCGCGTCCCGCCGGCCGGTCCGGTTGGGTGAGCACCGCCTCCACCTCATGCCCGGAACGCAAAAGAGCCCCAAGGACCAGGGCTCCGAAATGTGGTGTTCCGGCAAAGGCTATTTGCACGTGACTATTCCCCAGGCTGCTTTGTCCGGGAGAGCCGCGCCAGCAGATCCTTGCGGCCCTCGCGGCTGGCGCGGTCAATGATCATCATGCCTTCCAGGTGATCGATCTCATGCTGAAGGATGCGCGCCTTGAGGCCTTTCAGCTCGTACACGCGGTGCTTGCCATCCAGGTCCTCCCCTTCCACCCGGACCTTCTCGGCCCTCTCCACCTGGGTAGCCAGGCTGGCAAGGCTCAGGCAACCCTCGTCATCCCTGACAGTCTCCTCGGAGCGCCAGGTTATCTCGGGATTGACCAGCACGTTTAGCTCCTTGTCCAGCCGGAAGACGATCACCCGCCTGAGCACTCCGATCTGCGGCGCCGCAAGACCCACGCCCTCGGCGCCGTCCATAATCCTGATCATGCGGTCCACCAGCGCTCGCAGGTCTTCGTCGACCTGCGCCTGATGCGATTTCTCCTTCAGGACCGGGTCGCCGAACTGCCTGATCTGGGCCCAGGCCGCGGCCCTTTCACTATCTTCAACTGGCAAACTTTTCTCCTAGCCGATTTTCTTGAAGGAAGTGGCATATCTGTCACCCGAGCGCAGCGACGGCAATTTCAGGACAGCCACTGCGGATCGACATCAACAACTATGCGCACGCCCCGGGTCCGGAAAGGCTTTCGATAGTGCTCTATCACCGGTTTCATGGCTGCAAGTGTACCCTCAATGTCAGTGGTTTTAACCAGCATGTGGCTGCGGAACCAGCCCTGCAGGCGGAAAAGCGCGGCCGGACCCAACAGTTTCCGGCCCTCCATCGCCGGCTCCAGCTTCATTTTTAAATAGCCGGCCGCTTCCGGAGGTTTCCCTTCTTCCCTGGACAGGCATACGACATTGATCAGGCCGGCAAACGGCGGATAACCGAGCCGGCGGCGGCGGTCGAGCTCTACTCGATAGAACTCTTCAGAAGTCTGATCCGCAGCCATTCTAATACAATCGTTTTCCGCGTTCCACGTCTGGATTATCACCTTCCCTGGAGGCCCGGCGCGGCCGCTCCTGCCGGCAAGCTGGGTAAGCAGCGAGAAGGTGCGCTCCTCCGCCCGGAATTCGGGGAACTGAAGGGCAAGGTCGGCGTTGATCACCGCCGCGAGGGTGACCTCGGGAAAGTGATGGCCCTTGGCCACCATCTGGGTCCCCACCAGGATGGCCTTCTCCTGAGCCGCGAACCGGGCCAGGATCCGCGGGCCCTCGCCGTACCCCTTCACCGTGTCGGCATCCAGCCTCAGGACAGGTACTTCCGGAAACAGGCGCCTGACCTCATGCTCGAGGCGCTCGGTGCCCACTCCCCAGCGCCGCAGTTCCGCGGAGCCGCACTCCGGGCAGATGTCCGGCATCCCTTCGGCGTGGCCGCAGTGATGGCACAGCAGGCGCCCGATACGGCCGTGCATGGTAAGCGAGACCTCGCAGTTTCCGCACTTCCATACCCGGCCGCAGTTAACGCACTGAATGAACCGCGCGTAGCCGCGGCTGTTCAGCAGCAGGATGGCCTTGCCTCCCGCTGACCTGTTGTCGTCGATGGCGGCCAGCAGCCGCTCGCTGAATATGTGATCATCTTCTCCCCTCATGTCGATGATCTCAACGGCCGGCATGGCGGCCCCGGTGGCCCGCTCCGGGAGCAGGTGCCTTTCCTTGATCAAGTGATAGCTTTCCAGGCTGGGAGTCGCCGAGCCGTACACTACGGCGGCCCCTTCCAGCCGGGCCCTTTCCAGCGCCACCCTGCGGGCGTCGTACCGGGGCTCGCTCTCCTGCTTGAAGGAGCCGTCGTTCTCCTCATCAAGCACGATCAGTCTCAGGTCGGGAACAGGCGCAAAGAGCGCCGAACGCGGTCCGATGACCACGTCCACCGCCCCCCTGCGGATACGCATGTATTCGTCGTACCGCTCACCCAGGCCCAGGCCGCTGTGCAGCACGCCTACCCGGTCCCCGAACCGGCGCCTGAACCGTCTGACCGCCTGGTCGGTGAGAGAGATCTCCGGCACCAGGACGATGGCTTTTCCGCTCCGGGCGATGGATTCCTCGATGGCGCGCAGGTAAACTTCGGTCTTGCCGGAGCCGGCCACTCCCATCAGCAGAATCGGCCGGCTTCGCTGGCGCGGCTCTCCAGCCTCCAGTCGGGAAACGATGGCGGCCAGGGCGCGTTCCTGAGGCCGGTTCAGCGTGTGGGGCCCGCCACGGGCTTCGTCCGCCGCGCTCCCGTCCGCCGGCCGTTCATTTCCATCGCGTTCATCCTGAACGCCGTAATACCGAAGGCCCGGGCGGCGGACCTTCAGTGAGAAAACCTCGACTACACCCAATTGAGCCAGAGAATTCAGGGTGGAGCGGCTAACGCGGGCCAACTTCAGGGCTTCAGTCACTGGCAGGTCAGGCCGCTGGGCCAGAACATCCAGCAGCCGCCGCCGGGCGGCGGTCATGCGGAATTCTGGCGAGGGTGAGCCGGGGGTCGCGCGCACGAACCGCTTCATCCTGGGCCTGACCCGCGGCGGTTTCAGCACGTATTCGCTCTTTCCGGCTCCTGTTTCCCGGCCCAGCGCCGGCAATCCTCCGGGCGGCAATATCAGGCCCAGGGCCACAGCCGGGGAGCAATAGTAATAATCTGAAATCCAGAGCGCCAGGGTGATGAGGTGTTCCGGAAGGGGCGGATAATCGAGAACTGCGTTGATATCCTGCAGTTTCTCGTCGGAGACTTCGGTTTCGTCATCCATTTGCGCCACCAGCCCCAGGGCTTTGCTCCTGCCGAAAGGGACCAGCACCGCGGCGCCGGAGCGAATCTTTCCGCTCAGCGCCGGCGACACCGAGTAATCGAATGGATGCTCAAGCGAGCGGGTCTTCAGTTGGATGTATACGCGGGCATACGGCCCGGCGGATGGCTTCATGGGAGACCAACCGGTTGCTTGGGTCCAGCTTGATTCCTGTCCAGCTTACGCCGGATACCGGACAGAATACTACCAGAAGCAGCTGCGGCTGTTCTTCCGGTAGATTCGGAAAACCATATCTCGCTGTCGCTCGACTCCGGTTGCGTGGACTGAACGCATTCCGCAGGTTGATTTTCTCCCGTTAATTAATAGAATAACCGACGCAGGCCGCTGGAGGCAGCAAACCGCCATTAAAACCGCATTAAAACGTATAACCATGAATCCAGGTCATGACCGCGCCAGTAAACCAGGACTTCGACTGCTTATGGCGGCCGCGTTGCTGGTGGCGTTTGGCGCCTTGGTTGTTGACTTCGGAAATACCGTTGAGTTCGGCGGCGCTGACCTGAGAAACCGGGTAGTGGGATCCAGGCTCCTTGTCAGCGGCCACGACCCCTATCATTTCAAATGGCGTCAGGGAATGTCCGAGAGGCTGCTCGATCCCAACGGCAGTCCCACCAATCCAATAACACTTACCACCGCCACTCCCGCGCTTCTGACGCTGCAGGCGCCCTTCGCCTGGATTGACTATAAAATTCTCAGGGTGGGCTGGCTGGCCGCCCAGTGGGGTTTGCTGCTGCTTGCCCTTGCTCTGTTTTCCCGGATGGCAGGCACGCCCGCCAAAGCAAGGGCGGTGTGGATATCGGGACTGCTGGTCACGGCCAGCCCGTTCTGGAGGCTCCATGTGGAACGCGGGCAGGTGATCATCCTTTTCGTGTTCATGCTGGCGGCTGCCGCGTGGGTGCTGCATAGGCATTCGCGTCATTCGGCTGCCATCGCCGGGGTCATTCTCGGGTTTACCGTTGCCCTGAGGCCGCCCATGATCTTCATCCTTCTGCCGATGGCGATATTCAGGGAGTGGCGCCTGTTGAAAGGCGCCGCGGCCGGCGCCGCCGCCTGATTGGCGATTACCTTGCCCTTCGGAGGGATTTCGCTATGGCGATCTTATTCGGCCGCGGCCCGAACCTGGTCGGACATCCTGTTCGAAAAGATCGACTTCAGCTACGCGATGTACCCGAACCACGTAATAGAGGGGATGGACCTGGTGGCCAAACTCAGGCTGCTCCAGATTGATTCATCTCTGCAGACCTATTTTAAAAGCCAGTTCGACATCAATCTTTACCCGGAAATGCTGGGCGCGCTTCTGTTTGTATTCCTGATGGCGTCCGCCATCTGCCTTTTCATCCTGCGCGACCGGAAGCTGGACACCAACGTGATTTTTCTGGCGGGTATCTTGCTGTACCTGGCCAGCGAATTCTTCATTCCTGCCAAGAGGCCTTCCTACTACAACGTCATGTGGCTGGCTCCCCTGTCGCTGGTCATCATAAACTCCGCCTCTCTGGAGGTGTTTTTGAGACAGCGCCGGAATCTGATGCTGGCCGCCGTTGCCGTTTTCAGCTACATATACTGGCAACCATTGGGCATCCCGCTGCCCGAATTGACCATGATGTCTTTCCTGTTTATGAGCCTGTGGCGTTCACTTCAAGGAAAAACCACTCCCGGTTCCAGTGTTTACGCGAACTCCCGGGAGTCTCACGAGAAATCTCACCAGAAACAGGAAACCGGCGGCTGTTCAGTCGCTTCGAGAATTACCATGTAGATGTTGAATAGGCCGTCGGGTTCGCGCGGTATCAGATTGGTGGCCTGAGTTTCCATGATCACCCGGCTGCCGGCTGGATTCATCGAAGGATTGGCGCTATCGCCGTTGCCGGGCGCCCCGTCGCTGCCGGCGGTCACCAGGATCACCGCTCCGGTGGGGATATGCTTCATGTAGATATTGAGAACCGGGATTGCTCCGGCCACCAGATTGGTGGCTTTGGTCGTGAAAGCCACCTTTTTCCCATCCGGTGAGATAGAGGGGTCCCAGGCGGGCTCGTTGCCCTTGACACCGTCCGCATTGGATGAAGCAAGGGTCAGCTTACCGGTTATCAGGTCCTTGTGATAGGCATCCGATGTCTCATCGGTATCGGCAGGATCGAGATTGGTGGCGACGGATCTGAATACCACCTGGTCACCGTCGGCGGAGATGTCAACCTTAACGCTGTGACCGTTGCCCTTCACCCCGTCCTCAGTGACGGAAGCCAGGCGGACCTCTCCGGTCTCCATGTTCTTCACAAGCACATCGTAAATGTCATCAGCGTCCCCCGGATGCAGATTGGTGGCCGCCGAGCTGAACGCCACCTGTGTGCCGTCCGCGGAGATCACCGGACCATACCGGACGCCGCTGATCCCGTTTCCCTGCTGACCCTCGGGACTTACCGAGGCGCGCGTGACGGCGCCGGTTTGGGTGTCTTTCACGTAAACGTCCAGAAGGCCGTTTGTGTCATCCGGCGCCAGGTTGGAAGCTTCGGTGTTAAACGCCACATACCGGCCGTCCGCGGAGATGGCGGGGCGATCGCTGTTACCGTTGCCCTCAATCCCCGCGGCATCTGCCGAAACAAGCGTCACGGAACCATCGGCCCGATCCTTCATGACGATGTTGGTAACAGCCCCGGAGGTTCCAGGCGCCAGGTTCGTGGCCGCAGTGACAAAAACCACGAATCTGCCGTCAGCGGAGATATCAGGGTCCTCGCTGGGAGCATTTGCTTCCGCCCCTTCGGGACTGACCGAGATTCGCGAGATGTCGCCCGTCTCGACGTCCTTGATAAAAATGTCTCTCATGTCGTTTGTGATGCCGGGGACGAGGTCGGATGCGATGGAACGGAAGGCTACCTGGCGGCCGTCGGCTGTCATGGAGGATTGAAAACTGTCGCCATTGCCGGTGACCCCCGCGCCGCTGGCTGATACGGCAATGACCCGCCGCCCTTCGTATGTGGCGCTGATTCCCAGCAGCAAAGCCACAGCCAGCAGCAGGGGCAATGTCCGCTGGACAGAAATTTTGCCTTTCATGGCGAAAGCATGCCCTCCTTTTGTGCCGGGCTGGTATTTTGAGCCTGACCAATTGCTGCCTGCTTTTTTCCGCATATTTCCCGAAATCAAACTCTAGATACGCGGGTATCATCAAATAGAAAGCGGCCCTGACGGGCCGCCCGATTAATCGAATATTCATGGAACCGGCCCGAGTAAAGACCGATCCCGTCAACGGGTTCTATTCCACGGCGTGCAGTTTCTTCTCCTAGGCCGATGCCATCTGGGGAAGCCCGGCCGCATCACGGAGCGCCGCGGCCTTGTCGGTCTTCTCCCAGGTGAAATCATGATCGTGGCGTCCGAAATGTCCGTAGGCAGCCGTCTTCTTGTAGATGGGCCGCCTCAGATCCAGGTCCCGGACGATCGCTGCCGGCCGCAGATCGAAGTACTCGTTTATCAGCTTCTCTATCTTGTCGTTTTCCACCTTCTCGGTTCCGAAGGTCTCCACCATGATGGAGACCGGGTGCGCCACGCCGATAGCATAGGCCACCTGCACCTCGCATCTTTCCGCCAGGCCGGCGGCGACCACGTTCTTGGCCACATAACGGCAGGCGTAGGCGCCTGAGCGGTCCACCTTAGTCGGGTCCTTCCCGGAAAAAGCTCCGCCGCCGTGGCGGGCCGCGCCGCCGTAGGTGTCTACGATGATCTTGCGGCCGGTGAGCCCGCAGTCGCCCATGGGTCCGCCAACGACGAACTTGCCTGTAGGATTTACCAGGATATTGGTTTTGCCGGCATCCCACATGCCTGCGGGAATGATCGGCTCGATCACATGCTCGATCAGGTCGGGCTTGATGAGAGAATCGATGTCCACGTTGGGCTTGTGCTGAGTAGAGATGACGATGGTCGTGATCTCGGCTGGTTTGCCGTCCTCGTAACGCACGGTGACCTGGGTCTTGCCGTCCGGTCTCAAGTAAGGCAGCACGCCGCCTTTGCGCACCTGGGACAGGCGCTTGCTCAGCTGATGAGCCATGAGGATCGGCATCGGCATGAGCTCGGGAGTCTCCGTGCAGGCGTAACCGAACATCATGCCCTGGTCGCCGGCGCCCTGGAGATCCATGGGATCCTCGTCATCGGCGTCGGTGCGCACTTCGTAAGCCTGGTTCACGCCCTGCGCGATGTCGGCAGACTGCTCGTCGATAGCCACGATAACGCCGCAGGTGTCGCCATCGAAACCGTACTTGGCCCGGGTATACCCGATATCGAGAACGGTCTCGCGCACCAGCTTGGGGATGTCCACGTAGGTTTCGGTTGTGATCTCGCCGCCCACCACCACGAGGCCGGTGGTAACCAGGGTCTCGCAGGCGACCCGCCCGAAGGGGTCGTCCTTGAAGACGGCATCCAGAACGCCGTCGGAAATCTGATCGGCGATCTTGTCCGGGTGGCCCTCAGTGACCGACTCGGATGTAAACAGGTAATCCCTTGCCATACTTAACCTCCGGAAGAAGACGCCCCTGTGAACGAGGGGACAAAAGAACCAGGAAATTTTGCTTAAACATGCAGTTTATCAGTCAAAAGCGAAAATATAAAGCGGGCCGGGCGGGCCGGGCCTGCCGCCCGCAAAGAACGGGCAAAAGCGCTTCGGCCGCCAGTTTTCAAATACAAAACAATGGTTATGCTGTTTATTATGGACCTGAGGAAGATATGGCTGGAGCTTAAAGGAGTGGTGCCGGCGTTTTGGCCGGCGCTGGGTTTCGCTGCGGCGGTCATCGGCTTTCTGCTGGTTCTGGAAACAGTCCTGCATTAAGTCATCCTCATGGAGATGCCCGCGGCCGCCATGTGCTCTTTGGCCTGCCTGATGGAATAGGTGCCGTAGTGAAAGATGCTGGCCGCCAGCACCGCGTCCGCGTTTGCTTTCTTGACGACCTCAACCAGGTGATCGAGGTTGCCCGCCCCGCCGGAAGCGATAACGGGAATCGGGATTCGGGTAGTTATGGCCCGGGTCAGATCGATATCATAGCCGTCCTGGGTGCCATCGGCGTCCATGCTGGTCAGCAGGATCTCGCCGGCGCCGCGCATGGCGGCTTCCACCGCCCATTCCACGGCGTCGCGGCCGGTGGGCGTGCGGCCTCCGTGCACAAATGCCTCCCACTTTTTTTCCGGGGCCGCCTCCACCAGTTTGGCATCTATGGCCACCACCACGCACTGCGATCCAAAACGCCTGGCGCACCTGTTTATGACATCCGGATGATCGAGCGCCGCCGTATTGATGGCGATCTTGTCGGCCCCGGCCTTGAGCACTTTGCGAAAATCCGACTCGTCCCGCATGCCGCCGCCAATGGTAAATGGTATAAACAGCTCCTCGGCGCAGCGCCGGGCCAGATCCACCACCGTCTCGCGGCGCTCGTGAGAAGCCGTTATGTCGAGGAAGACCAGTTCGTCGGCGCCCTCCCGGTCGTATGCCGAGGCCAGCTCCACCGGGTCGCCGGCATCGCGGATGTCCACGAAGCGGATGCCCTTGACCACGCGCCCGTTGCGCACGTCAAGGCAGGGGATGATACGTTTGCTGAGCATATAACGCGGCTCCTGGTTCTCTCTCCGAGATGACAGTCTAATCCAGTATCGCCCTCGCCTCGGCCACGGTGAAGGCGCCGTCATAAAGCGCCCGGCCCACGATTACCGCGGTCACGTTGGGCAAGTTCAGCTCCTTCAGGCGGCGCAGGTCGTCCAGGCTGGAGATTCCCCCGGAGGCCATAATGTCGATATTCACGGCTTCAGCCAGCTCCCGGACCGCCGGCAGATTCATGCCCTTCATCATGCCGTCACGGTCAATATCGGTGTACAGCACATGCGAGACTCCTTCCTCCTGCAGGCGCCCGGCGAAAATCACGGCGCCCACCTCGCTGCGCTGCTGCCAGCCATGGGTGGACACCATGCCGTTGTGAGCGTCGACGCTGACCACCAGCCTGCCGCCCAGCGTGCGCACCGCCTCCTTCAAGAAAGATTTGTCCTCGACCGCGGCGGTGCCGATCACCACCCTTTCCACCGGTCCTGAAGCGATCATGCTCAGATCCCCGATCATTCGCACTCCGCCGCCGTATTCGACAGGTATGGAGACGCTCTCTGCGATCGCCTCCACGAGGTGAAAATTGACAAGCCTGCCCTGCCGGGCTCCATCCAGATCCACCACGTGCAAGGCCTGGGCGCCCTCCTGTTCCCAGAGCCTGGCCCGCTCGACCGGATCCCGGGAGAAAACCGTGGCATCGCTGAAATCGCCCCGCCTGAGCCGCACGGCTTCACCATTCTGGATGTCTATGGCCGGATAAAGAATCATCTGGCGCTATTTTTCTCCGCGAAGTTTTTTAGAATTGTCAAACCCAGCGAGCTGCTTTTTTCAGGATGGAACTGCACTGCCGCGATGTTGTCCCGCTCCACAGCGGAGACGAACGTCCCCCCGTAATCCGTAGTGCAGAGTATGTCCGTTTCCTGACGCGGGACTACCGCGTAGGAATGCACGAAGTAGAAATACGATCCGTCGGGCACGCCGTCAAGCAGCCGCGACTGCTTTTCGAACCTCGCCTGGTTCCAGCCGATATGAGGGATCTTGAAACCGGTGTCCAGCAGTTCGACGCGCCCGGGCAAAAAACCAAAACCCTGGTGCAGTCCGTGCTCGTCACTTTCCTCAAAGATTAGGTCGAGCCCCAGACATATTCCCAGGAAGGGCTTTCCCGACTGGACCTCTTCCCTGATCACGTCTGTCAGGTTTCGTTTGCGGAGATTCTCCATGGCGTCGCCGAACGCTCCCACTCCCGGCAGCACCAGCTTGCCGGCCTGCCGGATTTCATCGGGATCCCGGGTCACCCGGACTTCGGCGCCGACTTTCTCCAGAGCCTTCTCCACACTGCGGAGATTGCCCATGCCGTAATCGATGATGGCTATCAAGAGTTAGAGGGTACCCTTCGTGGACTGCACTCCGATGACGCGGGGATCCGGCCTGCATGCCTGGTCCATAGCCTTGCCAAAAGCCTTGAAAACGGCCTCGATCACATGATGCGGATTGGTCCCTGCCTGTAACCTGACATGGAGCGTCGTACCCGAATTAGCGGTAAACGCCTGGAAGAACTCGTGCGCCAGGTCGGTATCGAAACCGCCGATGTGAGAGGCCGACAGGTCGATATTGTAGGCCAGATAAGGCCGGCCGCAGATATCGAGGCTGACGGTCGCCAGGGCCTCGTTCATCGGCAGGACGATAAATCCGTAGCGGCTTATTCCGCCCTTGTCGCCCAGGGCCTGCTCGAAGGCCTGGCCCAGGCAGATGCCCACGTCTTCCACGGTGTGATGCCCGTCCACTTCCAGGTCGCCTTTGGCGCTCACCTGGAGGTCGAAGAATCCATGCTTGGCGAACAGGGTGAGCATGTGGTCAAAGAAACCGACGCCGGTCTCGATCCGGGACTGTCCTGTGCCGTCCACGTCGAGCTTGACTGTTATGTCAGTCTCTGTTGTGGTCCGCTCTATGGTAGAGGTTCTGGCCATCCCATCCTTCCGCTTTTTGGAATCTTTCCGGTTTATTTTCGCTCCTGAGAAGCGGCATAATCCGTCGCTTCGCTTCAGGATGAATATCCAACGGGTTCGGTTACGCTACTCCTCTTCCGGCCGGGCCGCGAATTTCTCGAATCTCATCCGGGCCGCCCGGGCGTGGGCTCTCAGGCCCTCTGTCACCGCGATCTCGACGAGGGGGCCGGTCAGCTCGGAGATCGTATCCGGTATCAAGGATATCACAGCCACCTTGCGGAGGTAATTTTCCACCGAGAGCGCCGAGCCGAACCGGGCGGTGCCCGATGTGGGCAACACGTGGTTGGAGCCCACTATGTAATCGCCGTAAGTCGTGCAGACGTCTTCTCCCAGAAAAACAGCGCCGGCGCAAGTGATCTCGTGCACGACCTGCTCCGGCTGCCTGGTATGGACCTGGAGATGTTCCGGCGCGAAAATATTACTGAAGGCGATGGCGCGGTCAAGCGAATCCACTTCCGCAGTTTCATCCTGTATAACAACCACCGAGATGTTCTCAAGAAGCGCCGCATCCATCTGCAGGTCGGCCGCCAGATCCTGAACCTTCGCCTCGACTTCTTCCACCAGTTGCCCGGACCAGCACACGAGTACCGCGATGGCTCCGCTGCCATGCTCCACCTGCGCCAGCATGTCCACGGCGATGAGCTCCGGATCCGCGAACTCGTCGGCGATGATCAGCACTTCGCTGGGACCGGCCAGGCCGTCCAGGCCTACCCGTCCATAGACCTGCCGCTTGGCCTCGGTCACGTAGATGTTGCCGGGGCCGCTGATGACGTCCGCCGCCCGAATCATTTCGGTGCCGAAGGTCATGGCCGCGATGGCCTGGGCACCGCCTGCCCGGTAGACCTCTGTTATGTCCAGCATGCCAGCCGCCGCCAGCACTGCCTGGTTTACCGAGCAATCTGGCCGCGGCGGCGTGCAAATAAAGATCTCCTTGACGCCGGCAACCTGGGCCGGGATGGCGGTCATCAGCACCGTGGACGGATAACTGGCGCCGCCGCCCGGCACATAAAGGCCGGCGCGGTCCACGGGAATTATTCTCTGTCCCAGCATCTGGCTCTGGCGCATAGCCGCCGTCCAGCCGCCGCGCATCTCGTGCTGGTGGAAAAGGCGGATGTTCTCCGCTGCCAGCTTCAGGGACTCCGTTAATGTTTCCGGGGCCATGGCGGCCGCTGCTTCGATCTCGGAGGCGGGAACCCTGAGCTTTTCCATTGTGAAGCCGGCGCAGTCGAACCTGCGGGTGTACTCGACGAGAGCCTCGTCGCCCCCTTGGCGGACGCGGGAGATGATCTGCTCGACGTCGGCCCGCAGGACTTCGTCATCTCCGGGTTGGCCGCGCAGCCGCGCGGCCAACCCGGACAGATCTTCGTTCAACATGTAACGTTTCAATTCCACGCTTCGTTTCAGGCTTCCGTTTCTGTTCGAACCATTATTTTACTTCCGTGAGGCTTCTACCAGCCGCCTGGCCAGTTCGTCAATCATCCGCGCCTTGAGTTTGTGCGAGACCCGGTTGGCTATGAACCTGGCGGTCGAGACGTCTATCTCGGCCCTTTCCACCAGATTGTTCTGCCGCAGGGTCTCACCTGTTGCCGTAAGATCGACGATTCCCTCCGCCAGGTCCACCTGGGGAGCCAGCTCTATCGATCCCTTGAGTTCGATCACTTCCACCTGCATGCCCAGCTCCTCGAAATATCTCCTGGCGATATTCGGGTACTTCGTCGCCACCCGCGTGACGCCCAGATGCCTTAGCTCGTCCTCGGGATCGCGGCCGGCCGGCGTCGCGTACACGATGCGGCAAGCGCCGTATTCGAGATCGGCCAGTTCATAAACGTTTCGCCCTTGCTCCAGCAGAACATCCTTGCCCACTATCCCGGCATCGGCGGCGCCGTATTCAACGTAGGTAGGCACATCGGCGGGACGCGTGCTAATGATGGTTCTTCCCTCTCCCACCTCAAAGGTCAGCTTGCGCTCATTATCGCGCAGCTCACCGACGTCAAAACCGACATTCTCCAGGAGATCAACCGTCCCGGAAAAAAGGTTGCCGCGGGGCACCGCGATACGCAGGCAGCCGGGTTCGAGAGGAGATTCTATCACGGCTGGCTCTCGATCCTTCCCGCGACCTCATCCCGGTCCAGTGTCTGGACGCCGCCGCCGCCTTCAAGCCGGTAACGGCCGTCCGCGGGAATCACCACGTATGACAGTCCGGCATCCGCCGCCAGCCGCCGGGCCTCCTCATCCGCAACGTCACCGGCAATCGACAGCACCCGGATTCCCTTGTCCCTGAGATTCATGGCCAGCTCGATCTCCGAGTCCATACCGCCGACGAGAGCCGCGCCGGGAATCCGGGGAAGGTCCAGGCCGCCTTCCTCCATGAGGGCGATATGCAACCGGTCGAGACCGACAGCGAAACCCACCGCCGGCCCCGGCCGCCCGAATTTGCCCAGCAACCCGTCGTAACGTCCGCCGCCGCCCAGGGGAAAACCCAGTCCGCCGCTCAGAACCTCGAAGACGATGCCAGTGTAATACTCAAAGTTTCGCAGCAATCCCAGATCGATCAGGATTCTCCCGGCAAAACCGTGGCGGCCGACCAGATATAAAGTGCGCGCCAGGCGTTTCAGGGCCTCTTCCATGCCGGGTCCGCGCACCAGGTCGAGCGCCGTTGTCAGGATTTCGGAGCCTCCCCGTAGCGAAACCACGTCGAGTATGGCCTGCCGGTCGTCTGCATCGATTTCCAGACCGCTGATTACCGCTCCCAGCTCGACCATATCCCTGGCCGCCAGCGCTGAAAAAACCGCCTCCCGGCCGGCGCCGGACACCCCGGCGCTGTCCAGAAGCGACCGGAAGAAGGAGACCTCGCCCATGACAATTGAATAATCTCTCAAACCACAGGCATCGAGAGCCCGGCAGGCGATCGCGAGCGCTTCGGCATCGCCGGCATCGGAGTCATCGCCGATCAGCTCCAGGCCGGCCTGATAAAACTCGGACCGGCGGCCCCGCTGGGGCCGGGTGGGGCGGAATGAGTTCGCGAAATAGCAAAGCCGGTGGGGCGGATTCCGGTCAGCCAGCCTGGTGGCCGCCAGCCTGGCGATGGGCGCAGTCATGTCCGGTCTGAGAACCATCACATTGCCGTTCTCGTCGAAAAGGCGGAAGGACCTTTTGAACCGGCGTTCGCCTGCCTTTTCCAGAACAGCCTCCAGCTCCAGGGTGGGCGTCATCACCTCGCCGTAGCCGAAACCTGCAAAAACGCCCCGGATGGCGTCCTCAAGAAAACGCAGCTCCCCCGCTTCAGGGGGCAGAACATCCTTCATCCCGGCTGGAATCGGTAAAATTTTCATGACAACTGAGTTTATCGGTGGCGCCTTGCCGATGCAAAGGACAGCTGCATCTATTTCCGGGAGCGTCACCTTAAATGCGTGGTCATTCCAAGTACGCCATCAGGGATGGACGCTGAGGATGTAATCATCCACGGGTATGGTTCCGATTAAATTAATACAGGCAGTCCGCGCCTGCTAGTGAAAAACAGATGACGGCCTTGAGGCGTGGATCAAGCCGGAAGCTCAAAGTTCAAGGGCGCGGACGCCTCATTCCTATGCAGCCCACGGCTGCGGCAACTGCCAGCGTGATCCCCGTTCAATCCGTTGTTTCGCCGTTTCTGGAACCGTTTCGTGACTCAGAGCTCGCCCTCGTACGCCAGCAGCTCGTCCGCGGCGTCTTCGATGTAATCGGCGATCCGGCCCGTGGTCAGCACCAGGCGCCAGAAGATGATGGCGCTCCAGGTGTCGACGTTCAGCCTGGAGGCTTCCTGCTGGACCTTGAACTCCAGGTCGTCCACGCTCTCTTCCAGCTCGCTGATGTGGGAGATGTGCTCGATCCGGCGCTCGGGAGGCTCGCTCAGGCAAAAAACCGTCTCCGAAAGGCGTGACATGGCGACCTGGGAGAGAGAGGCCATCTTGACAACGTCCGCCTTGAACTCCGGTGGAATCAGAAGATCCTGGATGATCAGCAGGAACCGGCCCGCCCTCCGGGCCGTGTCGGCTACGTCGTCAGTCAGGTGGGCCAGGCGGCGGTAAAGATCTTTACGGCTTAAGGGAAGCTGGGACCCGGAGATCTCACGCGCCACGCTGCGCCTTATCGAATCCGCCTCCATCTCCAGTCTGGATATCTCATCGACGAGCCTGTTTAGCTGCTCCCGGTCGCCTTCCTGCCAGGCCTCCGCCGCGCTCTTGAATGCATGCACAGCCAGTGACACCTTTTCGCTGTGGGCTATAAGCAGACTATGGATTTTTCCAGTCATTCCTTTGCCTTTCCCTTTCGCACCGGTTTCGCCGTTTTATACGCATTTCCGGGGGTATATACTTATTGAGAAACATGACTGCATAACGATAAATTGGAGGGGCGGCCCGATGTGGTTTTTAAAACGCCTCTCAGAGACCCGGCAAACCCGGGTCTCTTTTTGTCCGGATTCCCTTCTCCCATGGCATTTCCTCCTTTCGCGGGCTGCTGCCACGCCGGATTCCTCTCGCCCGGCCCGGCTTTTTGCTTGATTCCCGGGACATGATCATCCGGGCGCCCGGCTGTCATCTTCTTCCAGCTTCGCGACCTGGCCCCTGACCGTCCCCATATACGGAAGGGATATGCCCAAGGCGTCAAACCCGTATTCCACCAGCCGTTCGACCAGGTCGGGGTTCTGGGCGATATCTCCCGCCGCCGCTACCAATGTCTTTCCTTTCGCCCGGCTTGCTATCTCTTCGAGCAGCCACAACACCGCGGGATGGACGGGATCGAAGCGGCCGGCCACCCTCTCGCTATCGCGGTCCACGGCCAGGCAGCACATGGTCAGGTCATTTACTCCCACGCTCAGGAAGTCCACGCCCGCCCCGATAATCTCCTCGAGGGTCAGCACGGTGGCCGGAGTTTCTATGGAAGCGCCGAAAGCCACGTTCTCATGCGGCTTCAGGCCAGCTTTGACGGCCGCCTCACGGGCCCACTCATAGTCCTGCACGCTGCGGATGAAGGGCACCTTGATCCCGATATTGCTGCAACCTTCTTCAATCGCCCGCCGCACCGCCTCGTACTCGGCGTTCAGCAACGCCGGGTTATCCAGCTCCCGGCCTATGCCCCGCCAGCCCAGCAATGGATTTCGCTCCAGGGGTTCATCCTCCCCGCCCCGCAGCCGCCTGAACTCGTCCGTAGGCGCATCCAGGGACTTGTACCAAACCGGTTTGCCGTCGAATGCCTTGGCGACGATGAGCAGAGCCTCGAACACCGCGTTGGTCAGTACCTGTCCCTTGCCCCGCTTCAGCAGCAACGCTGGATGCACGCCGCCCTGCAACAACAGGTAATCGTTGCGCAAGGAGATGACCCCGTCGGCGATAGATGCCGCTTTTTCCGCCGTCTCGGGCATGTGGATGGTTGTCATGAGCCTGGTGCGGGTTCCTACCAGATGCTCCAGGCCGTATTCACGCTCCTGCACCCGCGGACCGATACCGTCAAGGACCAGGCCCCGCCAGCCATCCACCGTCACCACGTCACCGTTATGCATGACCTCGCTGGCGTACCGGGCGCCGACGACGCAGGGCACCTGGAATTCGCGCAGGATGTTGGCGCCGTGGCTGGTGGCGCCGCCCTCGTCGGCCACCACCGCGGCGGCGTCCTTTAGATGAGAGGCCAGATCCTGTGTGAGGCGCCTTAGCACTACCACTCTGCCCTTTGGTGAGGGCGGCATCTGCTGATTATCGGGGTCGAGGATCAGCACCTCTCCCCAGCCTACCCGCGGACTTACCCCGATGCCACGCACCATGACGATCTCGGGCCGTGTGTAGGCCTTCTGCCTCAGGGACAGCTTCTCCAGGCCGGTGACCGGACGGGTCTGAAGCAGCACCACCCCCTTTTCATCACGGCACCATTCTATGTCCTGGGGGGCGCCCAGCTCCTGCTCGGCCTTGATGCCGTGTGACACCAGCATCCGCACCTCATCATCGGATAGTTTTACTTCCTCGCGCCGCTGCGGGTCCATCCGGCGGCGGCTGCCATCAGCCACGTAATAATACTCCTGCGGACGGGTATCCCTGTGAATTATCCGGAGGCTCTCCTTGCTTACGCGGTAAAGGTCCGGGGTGATCATTCCGGAGACCACCCCCATACCGTAGCCGTAAGCCGCCTCCAGGACCGCCGTGCCGCCGTCTCCAGTGGCCGGATCCGCGGTAAACAACACGCCGGATCTCGTGGCCTTTACCATCTTCTGAAAGATAAGCGCCACAGCCATTCCGGCGGGGTCAAGCCCCATTCGGTCCAGATATCTTAGAGCCCGGGGGCTGAAACCGGATGCCCAGCATTTCCTGACAGCCATGTGCGCCTGCTCGAGCGTCCTTATGCCCAAAACGGTGGAGAGCATTCCGGAGAAAGATGCTTCCGGGCTGTCCTCGTAAGAGCCGGAGCTGCGGATGGCGAGGCTCTGGCGGCCATTCTCTGACAGGTCCTCGAATACACAGGCGATATCCGCAGCCAGATCCGCGGGCATCGCGGCCCGTTCGATCAGCGAGGCGATCAGTGTGGCCGGCCGGTTGGCATCTTCCGGATCCTGCTTGAACTCCTTAACATGTTCTTCGAGTTGGCCGGCGATTCCCGATTGCTCCAGAAAGCGGAACCATCCCTCGGTTGTAAGAACCACGGCTAAAGGAGTTGGCAATCCCAGCTTGATGAGTCTGGCCAGATTGGCCGCCTTGCCCCCGGCGCGGCCGACACTGGCCTGCCCGAGGGCAGCCGGATTGCGAAAATCCAGCCATAAACCGGCCGACTGGGCGGAAGGGCAGAATCGTTCTGTTTCACGATTTTTCCAATGAGATTCCATAGCGGGATTACTTCCATGCCGTACGGAAATTCTTTCCACGCCGGCATTGCTCGATGGTCGTCGTCGGTAGAGAAGTTCAAAGATGCTTTTTTCCGCGGCGGATTCAGAGATTAAATCATGAAAAAGGCCGCGACCAGATTATTCCCCCGGGGAGGGGTTCCGTAACGATAGCGACGCCTCGCGGAAAGAAAAACGGCAAGCCCCGGCCAGCCCGAACCGAGCCTCGCGCCAAACTCAAAATTGAGATGCCGGGGATTTACCGGAAAGTCGTTACGCGCCGCTGATCCACGCCGACAAACGGCCGCTGCCGCCGGCGCCGGTCCACGATGACCTCGATGCCCTCGGCGGAAACGTCTTCGGAATAACTTTTCCGCATGTGGGCCAACTGCCGGTCGATCACGAGATACCTGCAATCCTGCTCATCGGAAATGGCAAAGCGGAATTTGCAATGGGGACACGGCGAGAAGGCTCTGGACGAGGCGCTGTAGCTGACTCTGTGACAATGTGGACAGACCATTTCTTCCATGAAGAAACACCACCCTTCAGATCCGGCCTCCCCAGGAAATGAAGTGGTTAAAGTTTAGCACAGGGTGGGTTTACTTACTATGCTCCCTGGCGATGTAAGATCAAATTTTTTTACGGTCATGCGGAAGCCCTGAAATTCTGCTATTTATGCAGATGTGAACTTGTTACAAACGGGACAGAAGACCTGCCATGACTCCGCCGGCCGGCAGATTCCCTGCGCCGGCAGCGGACAGGATGCCGAGTACTCCAGCGGCGCGCCCTGGCCCTCCCCCCGTTTCGAGCTTGGAGAGGGCGTCATCCTCGACCGCCTGACCGGTCTCACATGGCTCCGCAAAGCCAATCCTGCGGAGTTTCCCCTGGACTGGCAGGAAGCCCTGAACTTCATCGACGCCATGAAGCACGAGCGGGTACACGGTTTCAGAGACTGGCGGCTGCCAGACCGGCGGGAACTGAGGAGCCTGATCAGCCACCAGGCAAGAAATCCGGCCTTGCCCGAAGGGAATCCGTTCACAAATGTATTCCTCGGGTGGTACTGGACCGCCACTACCTTAGCCGGCGCTCCTGGTTTCGCCTGGTATATCCACATGGAAGGCGGCCGCACCTTTTACGGCGCCAAAAGGCAGTATTACCTCGTTTGGCCGGTAAGGGGCCTTAGCAGCATGCTTTGGCCCGCCGTTACTGAGCCGCGTTTCGTTGAAACTGAAGCAATTGCCGGCGGCCGGGCGATCATGGACCGGCGAACGGGACTGATCTGGCGCCGGTCGGCCGGCCTGCCGGGAGAGCCGGCTCTCTGGGAGGACGCTCTTGAAGCCGTAAGAAGACTGAACGTCGCTGAAAGCAGCGCCGGCGCCAGATTCTGGCGGCTGCCCAATATAAACGAACTGGAGTCTCTGGTGGACCTTGACCGCCATGACCCGGCCCTGTCCCCCGGCCATCCGTTCACCGGCTGCCGCGGGGTCTACTGGTCCTCCACGACCAGCATGTTCCAGCCGGACTGGGCCTGGGCCCTGTATCTGAACAAGGGCGCGGTCGGTGTTGGACGCAAAAGCTACGCACGGTTTCACGTATGGCCGGTTGCAGGCAGACTCGGTTCTTGATCATTTACAATCATTTTGTTATTCAAAGGGCCGAAACCGTCACCATGAGCAAGACCGATGAATCGTCTCCATGATGAGCGCGTGACCTAACGAAGAATCTGCTTTTTGACTCTCGTATGCGATAGAATCTGCAACAGGCGGCGGATTTAAGGCTCTGCCCGGAGTCGAATATCCGGCCCCGCTAGATAAACATGCCGAAGTGGCGGAACTGGCAGACGCACCGGACTCAAAATCCGGCGGGGCTCACCCCCCGTGAGGGTTCGACTCCCTCCTTCGGCACCAGGGTTTCCCTGCATATATGCTTTTTAAAAGGCTTCGCTCTAATGGATTAGCACTGTCTTAAAACTGGAACTGCAAACCATCTGCAAACATTTGCAAACAAAGTCAAGCAATTTTCACATTCAATATTTACTGAGTTTGTCACATGCAGCAAAAAGAAATTGAAAAATATGAAGCAATTGCTGCCCGAGGATTAGTCCTCTTTTCCGCCACGCTAATTGCCGCATTGATTTTTTTTGCATTTGTTTTTCCTTGGTTAAAAGCTCCCATGCCTGAAATGGTCGTTCTTAACCTCACAAATTTCCCAAGGATAGCCTTGGATAGTCCGGATTCAACAATGGGCATATCTGTACGAACTCAAGTTCAAAATGTGTCATTACCAATCGCCAAGCGGTTACCGCTGAATGGTATTGAAGCCATGTGGTTTTTAAAATCCGGATATCATTTTGCCCCTAACTCTCCTGAAACAGGTGAGTTGAATCTTTCTGTCTACGACAGCCAAGGCAATGCGGTTGGAAAAGCTTTCGGCGGTACGCCGGAGACCACCTTTCCGAATAGCATGTTTGATTTTATTCTTGGCAGTACGGACAAGGTGGCACTTGAACCGATCGACGACTATTGCGAAGCTACTTTCTCCAGTCTTCACCGAGGAGGGTATGGATGGTTAAACATAACCTTTGATGGTGTGAAGAGCTTACGACCCATTGTGTACTCCGCCAGCGCGCGTAAGGAAAATGTCTACTATCTTCATATGAAATCAGATGAATCAAGTAACGCTAAGTATACGAGTGATTACT
>JACUUL010000082.1 GCA_014859345.1 Thermoleophilia bacterium | reverse complement strand
TCTTCCTGTGATGGAGTCATGCCGCTCTCCTTACGCTGCTCGTTGAATCTGGATCCCGGATTGCATCATCAGAGTCTCCGCGTCATCTGCCTCCTTGGACAACTTCAATTCGATGATGCCGGCGTCGATGTCTGCGATGGTCTCGTATACGAGGTATTCCTCGTCGTTTTCCACCTTGACGATTTCTCCAGCTCGGATCTTGCCGGACCACTGCATGCCGCCGGCGGTCCTTTGAATCATGGCCAGTGGTATCGTGATGGATCCAATGGGCTGGGGCTCAGTGTAGATGGAGAGGTAGACATCCCCTACCTGCTCGGCCTGGGTCTGTGTCAGATAGCCGTCCAAGCCGCTCAGGTCGATTATGGTGCGCACGTTGGAGCCGGGGGTCCATCTGGCCTGCGAAGCGGTGTCCTGGCGGTTTACAAGCTGCGGGTTGCCGGCTGAGTCTTTGTAATGCACTCGCACGTAATTCGTGTATTTCGACCAGTCCAGATCCACCTTCAGGCCGCCGCCGTCAATGGCGGCCAGATCCTCCTGGGTGATGTACCAGTCTACGGTCTTGCCGCGGGTGCGGTGCCGCCAGTATGGATAGCATCCCAGGGTGTTTGGCCGGGGATCACGACCAGGAAAGATGCCGCGCGTGAAATCGCAGTATTTGAGCATGTCAGAGAAGATTTGCTCGTCCTGCTCTGTGATGTCGTATCCGATATTGAGCGTGGGATTCTCAGCGGCCAGCATCGTGTCAATATACCGCTGCGAAGAATTCACAAAAGGAAAAGCGAACGCGCTCCCCGTCCAGCCGACGCTGCTGTCATGGAGCATATATAATATCCAATCCCGCACCGTCCGGGCAACAACACTACTTTGCCGGGCCGCCGCGTGTTCCATGCGCGCATCATGGCCCTGACAGGCGTATTCCAGCGCGCCCTCCATCTCGTTTGGCCGAGGCGCGACGACCGAATGCTGCGTGATCCGCTCAGTCCCGTAGTAGACCTCGGCAGCATCGTTTTTGTTTGCCGGCCAGTTGCTCTGATGACCTCGGTCCCGGGTGGAAAATTCCAGGAAGCCGTCCCCGCCCTGCAGAACAGTGCCGTAGCGGACGCCGCGGGCACCCTCGGGGTTCAGCGGCGACCATAGGTTGATGCACTCGCCGGGTGTCGTGGATCCTCGCGCGGCGTTCTTCCTGATTTTTATGGATACCTCGGCCATTACTTAAGTCCCATTCTTCAGCCTCGGGACTGCGGTCAGGCGGGTGATATCCAGGCTGGATGTGTAGTCCGGATCTGATGAGTCGCGGGCCAGAATCAGCAGATTGTTGATACCCGTGTCCAGCGTTGAGAGGTCTCCAGTGGTGCGGCGCTTCTGGACGCTGTGGCTGGTGTAATCGGAGCTGTCTCCTTGAGAGAAGCCTTTACTGTCTATGTAGCGGGTGTCCATGCACATAAACCGCTGGCCCGCCACCGGGGTAAATTCCCGGGATCCGCCGCCTATGGCCGCAACGGCATAGACATTTATGTCCCAGTTTTTCGAAGATCCAGCGGACTTAACACCCAGGCCGATGATCGAAAAAGTGTCGGCCAGCGTGGCATCCCGGTGATGCCCATCAAACGGCGGTGAGAACGTGCCCAGGTCGATCACCTGCCAGTCACCGGAGTTGTACTCCACCGTGACGGCCTCGCCGTAGGATTCCTCCCCGGAGTGCGCGTCGTAGCCTACCCAGCGCACCGTGCCGCCGCCGGTGTCTGAGGTCCTGAGTAGCGCAAACAGTTTGTGCTCGCCGGCGTAGAGGTTGGCCGGCAGCTCGGCAGGATGGATGAAAAGCTCGGACGTGCTTACGACGTAGCGGGAATACACGCCGCCGTAGGTGCCGGCCAAGTTCGGATACGAGCTGGCAGCCGTCCAGGAGATTGACGGTGCGGACGGTGAGGACAGCGGCGCGCGTGGGATGCCGGGCAGTGCCTCTACTCCGTCCTCGGCGCGGGACAGATACATTTCGTCGATGGCGGCGCCTGCCTCGTAAAACGAAAAGCTGTCGATGCCGATAGTGAGGGTTTGGGCGAGGTACGTCGTGAAGTAAAATTCTACGTAATCGATGGGATTGTTCCAGTTCACCGTGCCCGCACCGACGATCATGTCGGCCACATTAAACTCAAACCGCGTCCACCAGCTCCCCCAGCTTAGCCAGCCGATGGAAAATATTTTTTTCTCGTAGTTACTGGCGTCATTACCTACGCGCACCTCTAGTGTTATATCCGGAGTCGGCCAGGCCTTGAGCCAGAACTCGGCCTTTTGATCTGCGAGGGTGGAGCAGTCGATAGCGTTGGTGGGATTGCGGACAGCTCCACCGGCGGTATCACCTACGTACCGGACTTCCACAAACTTTTCGCCGCTATGAGGCCCCACGGTATCATTGTAATAGCTGCTGTACTCAACCAGCGCAACGCCAGCTACGCTGTTGGGACTCCACTCGCCTGCTTCTCCGTCGGCCACCGCCAGATCCAGTTTATCGCCTGCCAGAATATCCGCCTTAAAACCACAGGGATATTCCGTATCCACGTCATAGACCGTCAGTGCAAGCGGCGTCTGGCCCCGCACGTTGCACACTTTGCCGTTGGTGATATGCATGTTGTCGACGTTGAAGGAGGGGCGGTTGCCGGAGGTAACGCGGGGCTCGATCCTGAAATAATCGATCGCCGTATGATTGGGAGTGCCGTTTACCGCTGTAGGATCGTTATAGTTGAAAAACAGCGGCTGCCAGCCCTCAATAAAACGATCCATGCCATACGGCGCCGATATTTCCCATCTCCGATTGACATACGTTTCGGAGCCAATCCAGATGCGGATATGATCCATCGCCGCCGGCACGCTGTCCAGATACACCCACAGAGTCACCCAGCCGGTCGTCAGGAAACCGCTCAGATCAATGGGTGTGGCCGCGTCACGCTGCAAATATGTGGATGTACTCTCTGTCTGTGCCTGGGCACTCTTGCTGCCGACCCGATAGCGGTTAGTATCTACGTAAAATCCGGAGCCGCTCCACTCCCCCTTCTCCCCGTCCATCTGCGCCAGGACCGCCACGGTGTCGAAGATGGTGGCTTCTGCGGGGTAAGGCTGCGGATCACACAGCAAATCTACCTGCGGATGCGCAAAGCCAAGCCTCAGTGTATCCAGCGGCATGTCGAGTTCGCTGGCGTAGGTGTCGAAATAGACATCCTCGTTTACATCCGGATCCGGATTCCAGGTGAAGACGTTGCGCGGCTTCCGGAGCGCCTTTAGAAGTGTGCTTTGTTTGGTAGTGATTTCTGCGATCGTGTTACCCAGTAGCTCAAAGGGGATTGGAATGATGAGCCGCTCATAATCGCCCAAGGTCAGAGATACGCCGCGCCCCTTTTTCCGTAGTCCGCGCTCGTTTGGCTCCGCCGGCGGGATGGCGAAGTTCTTGCGCAGCTTCGTGTTGATCTTGTCGTTGAAGTCAAATTCATACGGCGTGCCTTCGCCGAGTATGGCTTTTCGATAGGCCATTAGCCCCTCACCTTTGATTTGCCCCTAGTAACAGCGGACTGCTGCATTCCGTTGACTTCCACGCGTAAGAACTTCTTAAGCCAGCTCATGGCGGGATCCACGTGGAC
>JACUUL010000081.1 GCA_014859345.1 Thermoleophilia bacterium | reverse complement strand
TTAACGGTGACGGCGCTTGGCACGTGGCAAAGTCCACCGGCACGAGTTTTGGCACTCCCAGGCAGTGGATGAGCGGCCACGGGGTGGGATCCAATGCCCGACTGATGGCCGACATTAACGGTGATCTGAAAGCCGACGCAATCGTGTTCTTCTCAGTTAACGGCGCCTGGTGGGCAGCCCGGGCCCTTGAGGATTCACCGGCGGGATATTATTATTTCCGCGCCTCGGGCTTCGACGTAAACGGTAGCGGCTCGCCCATCGCCGTCCTGTCCAAGCTCGTAAACGGCCTCTGGCAAAATATCGCCACCGCCGCCATCACCGCGCCGCCTATGAACGAGTGGTACGTGCTTAAAGTGGAAGCGGTGGGCTCCAGCATCAGGGCTTATCTCGATGGCGAAAAGTTGATCGATGTCGTGGACCATACCTTCACCAGGGGCCATGTGGGAATTAAGGTTCACGGTTCGGCATCACACAGCAATTTCACGCCCTCGGCCTATTATTTCGGCGGCTACGACTCCGAATCTGAAGGCATCAGGATCTATGGCACGGCCCAGACCACATACACCTACAGCGCCGAGGGCCTGGTTACCGGCATAAATAGCGCCCTCGCCACCGAATCCCGGGTATACGATCACGAAGTCCATGGCTGGAGTGCCCAGGTGCCCGAGCAGCGCTTCAGCATCAGGACCGACCCGTACGATCCGGCCAACAATGTCATTTACGGCGACAGCCGCTACGGACCCAGCACCATCTGGACCGGAGATATTTCCTGGACCAACTATACCGTGGAGGCCACAGTCAGATTTACCCACGCCGGAGCTCCCGATGACTTCTGGGGCGTGGGCGGCTCGGCCGGCATCGTGATAAGGAGCAGCGGCAACCCGGAAAGAGGTTACTACGTAGGGCTTACCCCTAATGGCGGCGCCGGGCTTTACCTGGTGGAACTAAATGGCGTCAATTTCGATTCGCACGTGGTCCTGGATAGCGCCACCACCACCACCACCACCAGCATCGGCCAGGAGGTGCGGCTCAAGGTCGAGGTAAGCAGCAATCCCCATAACGGCAACCTGCGTATTAGGGTCTGGTGGGACGACAACTCCAATCCCATCAATTATATCTGTACCACAAATTGCAGTGAAAAATACAAAAATGGCAAAGTCGGCTTACGGGTTACCACTGCCAGGGCCATCTTCGACGACGTCAAGATTACCGGCCCCGACGGCAAGGTCTGGAGATTCGATGACTTCCAGGCCAAAGGCCTTTTGACCGGCAAGGCCTCCACCGATAAGGTGAGTGGCCTGCCCAGCGGCGAAACCATCCAGTACGACGAGAGCGGCCGGCCCTACTCGATCACCGACAAAAACAAGCAGCGCCTCACCGTCACCCGGGATGAGCGCGGCAACATCATCGCCCAGGCCGATCCCTCCGGCACGGTGACGCTAAAGACCTATGACGTCTACGGGCAGGTAATCAGCGAGACCATCTCCATGCAGCCCAGCTATAACTACGTGCCCGACCCCAGCTTTGAGAATGGCAGCGATTGGGAGCTAAAGTCTAGGGATACCTCAACTGTCGAGATCGAGGCTAGCGATCAAAGTTATCATGGAGGCAATTCGCTGAAACTTACCTATAACTACTTGAATGGCCAAGGAGGAGTAACCGACTGGATAGGCGCACATACTTCTAAGATGCCCGTGAAAGCGGGCGGAGTTTACACTGTGTCGGCTCACGTCAAGAGTTCGAATTTTTTGCATGGAACGTCTATCTCTGATGGAAAGCAGCATCATCACGTATATGTCAGGTTTTGGACAGCCGGAGCGAATCCGACGATCATCGATCAAATTGGCGCCGAGATTCCCGAGTGTCTTTGTGAAACTGACTGGCAACAAATCTATAAAACTGTGACCGTGCCTGACACCGCAGAATTTGCAGAAGTATTTGTGGCCATCGTCGGTAGCTTCTATGGCCAATCGATAGTCTGGGTCGACGCGGTTCAGCTTCAAGAAGGCGCCGTAGTTCCAGAAACAAACCTGCTTAAAAATCCCGGAGCGGAAAAGCTTATGGATGGCAATCCGGGCACTCCGGAGGGCTGGAGCAGCAACTTCCCAGGCGGCACCAGCGGCCAAGTGGGCGGCATCGCACCGTCCAGCAACTGGCAATCCCTGCCCTCATCATGGTCGATTAACGACCAGGGGCAGATGAGTGTCCTGTTCTGGAAAGGCAAGGAGGGAACCAGCAATGAGACGGTTCTGCGCAGTGCTGCAGAGTACGAACACATCGTTTCCTGGGATCCGATTACCATTCAGGCCGACATCCAAATGAATACCGGGCGCGATGTCGGACTGGCCTTCGACACTAAAGACAATGGCAACATGTACCTGATCCGCGCCTCCGGCATGATCGGCGATAAGGATAATCCCAGCGATCCCGGCGAAACCCACTTCAAGACCGCTCTTTGGATAAAACAAGGCGGCGACTGGACAAAGCTGACCTCAGGCAACAACTACAATATGACAACCAGCGGAGGGCAAGCACTGCTGCCGGAGGCCGGATCCTGGTACACTCTTGTGGTTTCCGTCGCTGCTAATACTGTAAGCTGGCACTACATCGTCGATGGTGCAAGCTCCCTGACCTATGTTTATAATGGCAACCCGCTTGCTTCTAACTCTGGCCGGGTGGGCATCCGCACCGGAGAAGAGCACGGCTATAGCCAGCAGCAACATAACATCGATAACGTGCAGGTTTCACATAGTATAAACAGTTTTAATGACACTTTTAATGCTCATAACCCTTACTTCATCCAGAGCCATAATGGGGCCAACACCGCCAGCTCATGGAGCCAGACTCTCACCGGCGGCCGGGTAACGCCGGGTCAGAACTACACCCTTTCAGCCCGCCTTTGGACCGAATCCGCTCCTGACGGCGACGGCCCGGGCGGCGCCCGCCTGCGCGTGGTCTGGAAATCCGGCTCAACCGTTGTCGGCGAGGACTACTCTCCCCTCTATCAGACCGGAGGCGAGTGGGCCAAAAGGGCGATAACCCTGGCAGCGCCCGAGGGGGCCGGCAGCGCCGTCATCTACCTGGAGCAGGTCAACTTTGAAGGGGAGACCCGCTTCGATGACATCCGCTTCGAGCCGAACGTGGGCCTGGCCGGCTTTAGCGCCTTGGGCAACGGCAGCTTTGAGACCATCTCGGGAGACAAGCCGGCCGGCTGGACCTGGAGCAGCAGCACTGACTGGGCCAAAGACACCAAAATCTACAAGTTCGGCAAAACCTCAGTGAGAGTAAGCTCACCTACCGCCAAAGACCATTACGCCACCCAGACAGTAAAGGTTAAGCCCAACACCACCTATATGTTCTCCGGCTGGATTAGGACCGCCGCTGTTGCCGCCGTCAGGGGGCACGGAGCCGTCATCTTTGCCATCAGCGGCGGCAGCCTCTACAAGAGCGTGCCGGTCATAGGCGACAGCGACTGGTCGCTGCAGACGGTGGTCTTTACCACCGGCCCGGCCACCACCAGTATCACTGTGGGCATGCAGCTGGGCCACGGCGGCCCCAGCTCCGGCGTCGCCTGGTTTGACGGCCTGGAGCTTGTCGAAAAGAGCGCCTGGACGGCTGAAAATATATACGACAGCTACGGCAACCTGATCGGAAGCTTTGGCCCCACCGGTGCTGAAAGCAGGATGGGCTATGACGCCGCCGGACGCCTGAT
>JACUUL010000080.1 GCA_014859345.1 Thermoleophilia bacterium | reverse complement strand
CCCGAAAGCAGCGCGTCGATCTTATCCGCCGCCTCCCGCTGCAATTCAGATGCAACGTGCGTGTAGAGGTTCATGGTAAGGCCGATCTGAGAATGGCCCAGGGTTTCCATCGCCACGCGGGGATGCACACCCTGGATGCAAAGCATGGTTCCCGCCGTATGCCTTAAGTCATGAAAGCGGATGTCCGGCAGGCCGTTTTCCTTAAGCAGCGTCTTGAAACACTTGTACATATTGTTTCCATCCAGCGGCGTTCCGATTATGGAAGTGAAAACGAAGCCGTGATCCCGCCATCGCTTCCCTTGCCTTAGCTTCTCTTCGAACTGGCGCTTGCGGTGTTCCTTTAGCGCCAGTAACGCGAAGGCCGGCAGTCCCAGGGTCCGCCGGCTGTTTCTGCTTTTCGGTTCGGCCAGGCTCCAGCCGCCGCCGTGCAGGTTCTGCAGCGTATGGCGCACCGTGAGCGCCCCTGCCTCCAGGTCGATGTCCTCCCACCTTAGCGCCAGCGCCTCCCCACGCCTTAGTCCCAGGGCCGTGGCTACGGTGTAAAACGCCTCCAGCCGATCCCCTTTGACCGCCTCCAGGAAGGCGCGGACCTGCTCCGGGGTTAGCGGTGCGGGCTCGAAACGCCGCCCGCGCGGCGGCCTGACAAGCGTTGCCACGTTGCGGGGGACAAGCTGCCACTGGTAAGCCTGGCCTAACGCGCGCCTGATTATGGAATGCGTAAGCTGAGCCGTGCGCGCCGAAAGCCCTTTTTTTACCTGCCGGTTTAGCAATGCCTGGATGTCATCGGGGCGCAGTTTCGACAATTTGATATTGCCAAGCGCGGGTCGAATGTATAGCCGGACGTACTGGGAGTATTGCTCATGCGTTCGGGGCCTCACGCTCGGCTTCACCGAGTCCTCAAGCCAGCGCTCAAGATATTGTCCGAAAGTAACTTTGTCACCGGTCACCGGCAAACCTAGCTGACGGTTCCTGAGTGCCTCTGTAAGCTTCTCTTGGACCTCGCGGCGGGTCTTACCTCGGAAGTATTTCCGCTTCCTCTTGCCTCCCTGACAGCCAAGGTTCATGTATGCCCGCCAGGTTCCATCCTTGAGCTTAATGATACTACCTTCGTTTTGACCGCGCTTTGCCATGTTAACCTCCAATCCATCCTTTGACCGTTTCTAATTCCGCACCTAGTTGTTTGGCGATTGCTCTGGGATTCATACCTTCCCGGTGCAGCCGCCGGGCCTTGGCTTGCCTTCTTCTTAATGTCCGCTGCGCCTGGGCTTTGGCACAGAAATTTGAGCAGTATAAAACTCCGGTTGTTTTATATTGGCCATGCTGGGCAAGGCCACGCTGCCGGACAAAAAGGCGCTTGCAGGTTTCGTTAGTGCACTGTTTGTACACCGCCTGCTCATTTATGTGATTTAACAGTTGCAGGCAAAGGACCTGATACAGGTTCGCAACAGGGCGCTTAAGAATGTCCTCATATTGGTTAAAGTGCTCTGTCTCAATAATCGCGGGAATCTCCAAGCGGACATGAAACGCGCTGAGGGGCTGCTCAAGGTAAATGGCAAGAGCTAAAACTGCATGAATCCCTTGGGCTAATGCTTTGGAAATATCGTTCTTGGCGTAATCTTCTACCCCGGCCTCGATCCCGCTGAAAGGCATCACTGGATTTTCCCAATTATCTCTTAGTGAGTCGAAGGAAATATCTTCCTTATACAACCTCCATAATCTAACGAGATCGCGAAGCAAGGTAGCGCGGAGAGTAAATTCTTTTACATGGGCTACGCTCCCTATAAGGCTTTGTTTCTTGCGCGGCATTTTTTCCAGGTGGGACTTTTTAAAATGTAAGCGAAGCTGCTGAACATCTTCGTTAATCTTTGCCAACTGCTCGTTTCCCAATGGTTTGCCAAGAATGTCCTCCCAATCAGGACCTACCTGCCCCCCGCCACCCAGGCATCCGTATTTTTCAGCAAAATGCAATATCTCCTTGGGACTTTGAAGATCCAAATCGGATAGCTCGCGCAAATAAAGCTCATCGGGAAGCTGGACTTCTTTGGCTTCGCCGCGCCATGAAACGAGGAATTCGCCAGCCTCAAGTGTCACGGGCCGTAACCAAACCTTGGGAATCCGGACCGGTACGCCCGGCCAGGTAGTGATAGGAAATCGTGATTTATTATATATTGTTTCCATCTGGCACTAGTGGTAAATTATTATTAGTTTAATTATCACTACCTGGTTTGTCAAGGCTTGTGCAAACTCAACCAGAAGCGGAGGAATGAAAAATGACTCAGCTGCAAGGAAAGCCCATAATGCACGAGGGGCAGGAGCGGGTTTTGCTCACCGTTACGGAGGCCGGAAAACTGTGTGGATTTTCTCGCGCCTCTAGCTATGTCATGGCGAACGGCGAATGGAGACCGTTTGCAATTCGGCTCAGTGAACGGGTGATCCGCATACCTTACGATTCGCTGATGGAATGGGTCGATGAGAAGAAGCAGAGGGCCGCCGAAGAGCGCGGGGAAGTGGCTTAAAATGGCGGCCAATGAAGAAGCCCGCGCGGCCGGCGGGCTCCCTCAAAACTCTGATGGAGCAATTCTATCACGGCCCGCTGAAAAAGTCCTGTCGAAGCTCGAAGGTGTGAAGGGTGGCAACGGAACCTGGACGGCCAGGTGTCCCTCCCATGATGACAAGCGAAGCTCCCTAAGCGTCTCTGAGGACGCCGGCGGCAAGGTGCTGCTTCGATGCCACGCCGGTTGTGAGGTGGAAGCCGTGGTGGCTGCGATGGACCTTGAGATGAAGGACCTGTTCCCGGACAGCGGCCAGGACAAAAAGCAGAAGAAAGTGATCGTCGCCACGTACGATTACACCGATGAATCTGGCCTGCTGCTATACCAGGCGGTGAGATACCAGCCTAAGAACTTCAAACAGCGCCGGCCCGATGGCAAGGGCGGCTGGATCTGGAGCCTCAAGGACACTCGCAGGGTGCTTTACCGGTTGCCTCAGATCATCGTGGCGATTGCCGCCGGTGAAACCATCCACGTTGTAGAGGGCGAGAAGGACGCGGACGCGCTAGCAGGCCTGGGCCTCGTGGCGACTTGTAATTGTGGTGGTGCTGGCAAGTGGCGCAAGGAATACTCAGAGGCTCTTTCGGGGGCTCACGTGGTCATCCTGCCGGACAATGATGAACCAGGCAGAGATCACGCGACCAAGGTTAAAGCTGCGCTGGAGGGTATCGCCGCCCACGTGGTGGTGATCCACCTGCCAGGACTAGGGCCGGTTCTCCCCAAGCATGGCAAGGACGTGAGTGACTGGATAGCGGCCGGCGGCACGGCTCAGGAACTGCAAGAGCTGGTTAAGAATCCGCCACCGGAGCCTGAGACCGAAGCGCCCCCACAAGTAGGGTTCCTCTTTTCCGAAGTGAAGCCGGAACATATCACTTGGCTTTGGGATGGCCGGGTCCCCTTTGGCAAGCTCTCAATCCTTGACGGTGATCCCGGGCAGGGGAAGTCAACTATCGCCTTGGACGTAGCAGCCAGGCTAAGCAGGGGCCACGCCATGCCGGACGGCAGCGGTGGGGGTGAACCTGCCGGCGTCGTAATCCTGTCATCTGAGGATGGAGCCGGGGACACTATCAGGCCGCGCCTAGAAGCAGCCGGGGCGGACTTGGGCAGAATCAAGGGACTTGACACTTGTCCGGATGACGACGGCGGACACCCTCCGGTTTTGCCGGGGGATCTTCACTGGATCGAAGAAGCCATTAAGAGCGTCGATGCAAAGCTAGGGAAGCTCTGATTAACCCCCACCAGCCGCACTATGATAGAATTACCGAAAG
>JACUUL010000003.1 GCA_014859345.1 Thermoleophilia bacterium | reverse complement strand
TATGCCCGGTGGTGTGAGAGGGGGGTAGCCGCGAGGCACCCCCCTACTCGATTATTAGCCATAGAGTTTGATCTTCGGGAAATCTACACGGGCTTTGCCGGTCCGCCAGCGCCGCTTGAAGGCCCACCCGGTCCCGGCCCTCCCGGCACCTTCAGAGGCGTCGGCGCCGGCAGCGCTCCGGAAACCGTCTTCCAGATATTCAGGACAAACAGCAGGGCGCCCAGGGCGAAAAGCGCCCCGAACGGCGCCACGGCGTAGCGGAGCACGTCGCCTGCAGCGGTTGAATAGGCCGCCACCAGCAGGGAGACGAACATGCCGGCCAGCCCGATGATGTTCAGCCAGAGCTGCACGTCGGACATCTTCTCGCTATACAGCGGCCGGCCGCTAAAGCGGGGCAGAATATGGTAGCCGACACCGAAGATCAGCATCATCACCGCACCCAGCAGCGTAACGTGGGCATGGGCGCTGGTGATGTACCGCGGCACTTCCGCGTCTGGCAACAACTGAAGCGCCATCAAGACTCCCAGCAACACCCCCACCGCAAGGGACACCAGGCTTGCCTTGATAAAAGAAATTACTGTGGGACTCAAACCATCCTCCTTCCGGCCGTTGTAATTTTTGAACCCATCGCTCCGGCGCAGCTTCGCGCCCGGCCCGGCATCAAAAATAAGCCGGCCGCTGCTCGCGGCCGTTAATGTTTAATGGGGGCCGTGAATCAGCATGGGCAGGCAGCGTACGCACACATACTCCTGGTTGCTGTCCCTGACGCACGACAGGAGCACCACATGATCGCTGGTGCTGCCGCAGCTCAGGCACTTGACATCTGTTTGTTCGTTCATGCTCTGGCCTCCTCTCCGTTTACCTTTTTCCGGTTTGCGGTTCCGTCAAACCTGAGGGCCGCCCTGGAAACATGTTAGCGGGAGCTGCCAGGACTCCAGGCGCGATGACGGGAAATATGTCCTTAGCATAACCGCTGCCGGAGGAGTCCGATATGCGGGCGGTCAAGAGCGGCTGTGATTTGCGTCACTCTGATTCTTCGGGACGAATGAATCCGGCACCATGGCCGCCTGCCGGTCGTCAGAACTGAAAGTGGCGTGCTCAGAGACGCGCCCATCGCTTCAGGCCTTCCCGGTCGGTGATGGTGATGTAGCGGCGGTCTATCCTGAGCAGTTGATTCCGTTCCATCTTCTTTAGTTCCCGCGTGACCGTCTCCCGCGAAGTGCCCACGATGTCGGCCAGCTCCTGGCGCGAAAGGGAGAGGTTGATCAGAGTGCCTTTCTCTGTTTCCTCGCCATATTCGTCGGCCAGTTTGAGCAGCAGTCCTGCCAGCCGGTGCGGCACCTGCTTGAAGGAGAGGTCCCGCACCAGCTCCAGAGCCTGCCTGAGCCGCTGTCCCAGCACAGCTATCACCTTGATGGCTATCTCGGGATGACGCCGCACGACTCCCAGCAGATCCTCGCGGGGAATCAGGAAGATCTTCGTATCGTCCATGGTTTCCGCGGTGGCGGGATAAGGGCCGCCGTCGAAAGTGGGCACGTCGCCAAAAATCTGGCCGTCGCTCAGTATGGCCAGCACCTGTTCACGGCCGTCCGGGGAAACCTTGTAGATCTTCACCCGCCCGGTTTTGACCAGATAAAAAGCAGAAGCCGTATCGCCTTCATGGAACACCACCGTGTTGCCGCGCAGTTTGCGCTCTATCAGGAGAGGCACGATCTCATCGAGTTCCTCATCGCTCAGACCCCTGAAAACAGGCGTGCGCTTGAGATATTCTCTTTTTTCAGCTTCGCTCACGGGGTCATTCTATCTAAAAGAGACGCTCGTTAAAAAGGAGTGATATAATCAGTGTTTAATCTGGTCGCTCTTCCGGGAAACTTAGCAGGGGACATGAAGCCTACCGCCAAATCATCTCGATTTTTCCGTCAGGCTCCGGGGAAAGTCGCTATGCCATGCTGACCAGGACGGGGAAATTCCTCGAGGAAAAAAGCCTGATTCGCGACGGCGACCGGATCCTCTGCATGGTGTCCGGGGGCGCCGACTCGACCGCCATGCTTTACCTCCTGAACCAGCTGTCCGGGGAAGACAATCCTGAATTCGAAGGAACTTTCTCGCTGGGGATCTGCCATGTCAACTATGGACGCCGGGGAGAATCCTCCAACGAGGACGAGGTTTTTGTCAGGCAGCTTGGAGACCGGATGCAGATGCCCGTGCACGTCATCCAGGCGCCCCGCGGACAGAGGCCCAACTTCCAGGCCTGGGCCAGGGATTTTCGCTATCTGGCCGCCAGGAATCTTTGCCACTGGCAAGGGTATACGCGCATCGCGGTGGCCCATAACCGGGATGATCGCATCGAGACATTCCTGTACCGTCTCATGACTTACTCGGGACGCCGCTCTCTGGTAGTGATGCCGCCGCTGAAGGGCCGTATCATCAGGCCTCTTCTTTTCGCCACAGCCGTCGAGATTCGCAATTTCTGCGTGGAGGACGGCCTGGCCTACCGCGAAGACGAGACCAACGATTCACTCGATTACGCTCGCAACCGGATCAGGCAACTGCTGATTCCGCAACTGGCCCGGATCAGGCCGGACTTCCGTGATCGCATCACCGACACGATTTCGCTACTGGAGGACGAGGACGCGGTGCTCAGGTCGGTAACGGACGATTTCTGGCGCCGGGCAGCAACAGAACCCGCAGAACCCGGGACAACCTCGCTCCGGGTTGCCGAAGTCGCCGCGATGCCTCGGGCCACAGCCCGGCTTGTGGTGCGGCGCTGGCTTTCGGATGCCAAGATCCGCGCCCGGGTCTCGCGGCGTCTGCTGGACTCGATTGTTTCCCTGTGCCGGCGGCCGGGCGGCACCGGCAGCATCTCTCTTTCAGAGGGTCTGCAGGTCGAGCGGCGGTACGATAGACTTGTGCTGGCCAGCCCGGTGGCGGCAACGGCTGGAACCGGTTCGTCCCGTTCGGATCATGCTGCTTCGGATTCGCTCGAGGCCGGCGCTTCGGAGGCGCCTTTGACGGGGGTGCGGAGGGAGGAGCCGGGGCAGACTTTGGAGAAGGAGAACGCAGTCGCCCTGGACATTCCAGGCAAAATCTTGTTTGGCGACTTCGAGATAGAAGCGGTTGAATCGCCAGACTGGGACTTGCAAGAGAGCAGCTCTTTGCGAATCACCATTGACCGCGACCGGCTTACAGGCCCTCTCATGGTGAGGTCCTGGCTTCCCGGTGACAGGTTCAGGCAGTTGGGACTTGGTGGCAGCAAGAGCGTCCAGGATCTGTTTACCGATGAAAAAGTGCCCCGCCCGGAACGGAAGCGGATTCCCGTCGTGGTCTGCGGGGACCGGATTGTCTGGGTATGCGGCTTGAGGATGTCCGAAGAGTTCAAGGTGGCGGATATCAGCCGGAGGCTGATCGGAATCAAGGCGACCAGGAGGGCCATTGAGAGAGCAGTTTGAGGAAGTCCTGCTGGAGGAAGAACAGATCCGCCCGCGGGTTTCTGAAATTGCGGCCCGTATTTCCCATGATTATGAAGGCAAGGACCCGCTGCTGGTTTGTGTGCTGAAAGGCGCCGTATTCTTCATGGCGGACCTGACCCGGGAGATAACCATTCCCTGCGAGATGGACTTCATGGCCGTTTCCAGCTACGGCACGGCATCCGATTCGTCCGGCGTGGTCCGCATACTCAAGGATCTGGACGCCACCATTGAAGACCGCCACGTTATCATAGTGGAGGACATCGTCGATACCGGCCTCACCCTCAGTTATCTGCGCAAGAGCCTGAGCGCGCGCAATCCGGCCAGTGTCGAGGTGGCCACGTTGCTTACCAAACCCACCAGGCGCAAGGTCGACGTTCCCTGCCTTTACGAAGGGTTCGATGTTCCCGACAAGTTTGTCGTGGGCTACGGACTTGATTACCAGGAGCGCTACCGCAACCTGAGGTTTATCGCCGCGTTGCCAGAGGGAAAGCTTTAGTAGAGGCGGTTATGTCCGGGAAATAGGCGGCTGGAGAGTGTTGCTTAACACCGCTTAATTCTCGCGAATGGCCTTAATATGCGATAATGAAATGGGCCTTCTTGGCCCGGAAAAATGTTTGGAGTGAAAGCTCCTGGAAAGGAAAACTGACAGTTGGCCAAGTTTTTAAGAAGCGCCGCTTTTCCTATTCTCATTGTTATTCTGCTTGTATTCTTCGTACAGAATATCATCGGGAGCAGGGATTCCGGCGACAAGGAAATGGACTTCCGCGAATTTGTCGCGAGGGTCAAGGAAAATGAAATAGAATCCGTCACCATCAAGCCGAAGGATCAGATGATGACGGTCGTTCTCGATGATTCCGACCGCAAGATCAGCGTCGGCTACATCGAGGATTACCCGCTGACGCAACTGCTGCTGGATAACGATGTCCCGTTCACATCGGAAGGAACCGGCTCGTCCGTGTGGTCTTCGCTGCTTATCTCCGCGCTGCCAATTCTCATCATTGTGATCTTCTGGCTGTTTTTGATGAACCAGATGCAGGGCGGCGGCAACAAGGTGATGTCATTCGGCAAGAGCCGTGCCAAGCGCATGAGCGTGGATCAGCCCAAGGTCACCTTCAAGGATGTCGCCGGCGCGGATGAGGCCGTGGAGGAACTCCACGAAATCAAGGAGTTCCTGGAGAACCCGAAGAAATTTCAGAATCTGGGCGCCAAGATTCCCAAGGGTGTGCTTCTTTACGGCCCTCCGGGGACCGGTAAAACGCTGCTGGCCCGGGGCGTGGCCGGCGAGGCCGGTGTGCCCTTCTTCTCCATCAGCGGCTCTGACTTCGTTGAGATGTTCGTGGGCGTGGGCGCCTCGCGGGTGCGCGACCTGTTCGAACAGGCCAAGCAGAACGCGCCCTGCATTATCTTCATCGACGAGATCGACGCGGTGGGACGGCATCGCGGCGCGGGGCTGGGGGGCGGCCACGACGAGCGCGAGCAGACCCTGAACCAGTTGCTGGTGGAGATGGACGGCTTCGAGATGAAGGATAACGTCATAATGATCGCCGCCACCAACCGGCCGGATATCCTCGATCCGGCGCTTCTGAGGCCGGGCCGCTTCGACCGCCAGATCGTGGTCGACAGGCCGGACCGCAAGGGCCGCGAGGATATCATCAAGGTACACACCCGTGGCAAGCCGATAGCCCAGGATATCAGCGCGGATGTGCTGGCGGCGCAAACCCCGGGTTTCACCGGCGCCGACCTGGCCAATCTGGTGAACGAGGCGGCGCTGCTGGCCGCCCGCCAGGGCTTCAAGGAAATCGGCATGAAGGAGTTCGAAGAGGGCATCATGCGGGTGGTTGCCGGTCCGGAGAAGAAGAGCCGCATCCTGAGCGGCAAAGAGAAGCTCATCACCGCCTACCACGAAGTGGGGCACGCCATGGTGGGACACTTCCTGCCCAATGCCGACCCCATCCACAAGGTTTCGGTCATCAGCCGCGGCCAGGCGCTCGGCTACACTATCTCGCTGCCATCTGAGGACCGCTTTCTGGTATCGAAATCGCAGCTGGAGGACCGGCTGGCGGCTGCCCTGGGCGGACGCGCCGCCGAGGAGATCCAGTTCGAGGAGGTCACTTCCGGAGCTTCCAACGACCTGCAGACCGCCACCGACATCGCCAAGCAGATGGTGATGCGTTACGGCATGAGCGAGAAACTGGGTCCCCGCACCTTCGGCCACAATCATGCTCAACCTTTCCTGGGGCGCGAGTTCAGCCAGGATCCTGACTACAGCGAGGAAATCGCCCTGGAGATAGATCAGGAGATCAACCGGATAATCGAAGGGGCGCACACGCAGGCCAAGGATATCCTGCTCGAACACAAGGCGCAGCTTGATCAGATAACCGAGATACTGGTGGAGCGCGAGACCCTGGAAAAGGATGAATTCGAGGCTCTCCTGGATGGCGTGTCTCCGGAAGAGGTCTTCCTGGACAAGGATGACATCGAAGAAAATCCCAATGCGCGTTCGGCCGCGGAAAGAGAGCAAAGGCGCACAGCGAAGAAGAAGGAAACCCAGACAGACGTACTCCCGAAGGAACCACCGCTGGAATCCCCTTCGTACATGCGGGCTGATGAGCCCGGGGAAGCAGCGCCGGGCTCCAAATCCTGACCCGCACCTGCCTGAGCATGGATCTGGAAAAGATCAGCCGGGGCGTTCGTTTAATACTAGAGGGTATCGGCGAGGACGCTTTACGCGAGGGTCTTAAGGAAACCCCTCGCCGGGTCGCCGAGATGTACTCGGACGTCTTCGCCGGTCTCGAAGAAGACCCGGTTTCCGTAATCACAACCATGCCTGCCGACCGGCACCAGGAGATGGTGCTGCTTAAGGATATATCCTTCTTCTCCATGTGCGAGCATCATCTGCTGCCGTTCTACGGCAAGGCTCATTTGGCGTACATCCCCAGCAAAGGCGGGCTGATCACCGGCCTGTCCAAGCTGACGAAGCTGGTCCAGGTGGTCGCCCGCCGGCCGCAGCTCCAGGAGAGAATGACCTCGACCATCGCAGACGCCCTGGAGGAGGCGCTCAACCCCCGCGGGGCGCTGGTGCTGGTGGAGGCCGACCACCTCTGCATGGGCATGCGTGGCATCCGCAGCCAGGCCAGGATCGTAACCTCCGCCGTGCGCGGCATTTTCCGCACAAACGCCGCCACCCGGGCGGAGGCGCTGACGCTGATCAACCTGCGCGAGACGGGCCGTTAGTACGTATCCTGAAAAAACCATGATTCCCGTGGCGCTGGGCCCGGATCCGTGGCTGGTCATGGGCATTCTCAACGTCACTCCGGATTCGTTTCATGATGGCGGCCGGTTCGCCTCGCTTGAGGCCGCGGTCGCTCGGGCGGGAGAGATGGCCGCCGCCGGCGCCGGCATCATCGACGTGGGCGGCGAGTCGACACGCCCGGGTTCCATGCCCGTCGACGCCGGGGAGGAGCTGAGACGCGCGATCCCGGTAATCCAGAAAATTGCCCCGCGGCTGCGCGTACCGGTATCCATCGACACCCGCAAGGCTGCGGTGGCCCGGGAGGCGCTTCGGGCCGGCGCGGCCATGATCAACGACGTGACCGCGCTCAGAGACGATCCGGAGATGGCCGCGGTCGCCGCCGCGGCCGGCTGTCCCGTGTGCCTGATGCACATGCTGGGGGAGCCCGGCACCATGCAGGATAATCCCCGGTATGAAGATGTGGTCGGCGACATCATCTCCTTCTTCGAGGAGCGCGTCCGGTTCGCGGTCTCGCGGGGCATCAGGCGGGAGAACATCATCATCGATCCAGGCATGGGCTTCGGCAAAACAGTCCAGCACAACCTGGAGATCCTCAGGCGCCTGGACGAGTTCCTGGCGCTGGGCCTGCCCCTCATGATCGGAGCCTCGCGCAAGAGTTTCATCGGCAAGGTGACCGGCGAGGAGGAAACCGGAAAGCGCCTGGCGGGCACCATCGCCACCACGGTGGCGTCTTTCCAGAGGGGGGCCCGCGTCTTCCGGGTGCATGACGTCGCCGAGAATGTGCAGGCGCTAAAAATAGCGGAGGCGATAAGGGGCGCGAGATGAATGGCAGAAACAGCTCGCTGCGGATTACCATCAAGGGGCTCGAGGTGTTCGCGCATCACGGGGTCCTGCCCGAAGAGAGGGAGCAGGGACAGAGGTTCCTGTTCGACATCGGTATCTCTCTTAAGCGAAGCGCCGCTTCCGAGAGCGACAAACTTGAGGATACCGTCGACTACGCGGCGGTTTGCGACGTGGCTGTGGAGACGGCGACGGGTGAATCCTGCAGGTTGCTGGAGAAGCTTGCGGCCATGGTAGCGGATGCTATCCTGGAAAGCTTTCCAGCCATCGACCGGGTAAAGGTGCGGGTGGCCAAGCCGGAACCTCCCATAGCGCACACGTTAGGCGAGGTTGCGGTCATGGTCAAGCGGACCCGGGCCTGAGGAGGGATGATCTCCGCGTGAATGATCTTGTCGCGGCCTACAAAGAAGTGAGGTCGTCAACCGCGTACCTCTCTCTGGGATGCAATCTCGGTGACTGTGCCGCCAACCTGGCGGCGGCCGTCAACAAGCTGAACGAAGAGCCGGACATTGAGGTGACACGAGTCTCTTCCGTCTATGTCACCGAGCCGGTGAGCAATCTCAGGCAGCCGGATTTCCTCAACATCGCGGCCGGGCTCAAGACCACTTTGCAGCCATTTGACCTGCTGCATGCCTGCCAGAGGATAGAAAGGGAGCTGGGAGGCCGTGAGGGAAGGGTTCCCCTGGGACCGCGCACAATCGACCTTGACATCCTGTTGTACGAGCAAGTAGAAATATCGCATAAAGAGCTGGAACTGCCCCATCCGCGCCTGCTCGAGCGGGCTTTCATGCTGGCGCCGCTGGCCGAGATAGCGCCTGAAGCGGTGCTGCCCGGCGGCGGTTCCGTGGGAGACGCCCTGGCGGCGCTGTCCGACCAGAGCCGCGTCGAGAAGAAGGGGCCGTTGCCGCTATAGACAACAAGAGGGCGGCAAATAAGGCATAATATGACGTAGTTCTTGATATCCGGGAGGAACTTAAAAATTGGTGGATTACGGTCCAATGCAGGCCGAACTGAGGGAGCTCGCCCTCAAGAAAGACGCCATCATCATCGCCCATAACTACCAGCGGCCGGAAGTCCAGGACGCCGCCGATTTTGTCGGCGATTCCCTGGAACTTTCGCGGATGGCCGCCGGCACCGACGCGAAGATAATCCTCTTCTGCGGGGTGCACTTCATGGCCGAGACCGCCCATATCCTGTCGCCGGACAAAAAGGTGCTCATCGCGGAGATAAAAGCAGGCTGCCCCATGGCGGACATGATATCCGCCGCGGACGTCGCCCGGCTCAGGGACGAGCATCCCGGGGCCCTGGTGGTCGCCTATGTCAACACATCCGCCGCGGTGAAGGCCGAGACCGACATCTGCTGCACCAGCGCCAACGCCGCCAAGGTGGTCTCCAAAATTCCGGAGGACAGGGAAATCATTTTCATCCCGGACCGCAACCTGGGGCTCTATGTGGAGAAAATGACCGGCCGCAGGCTGATCATGTGGGAAGGATATTGCCCCACACACGAATACATCACGGCGGAGGATGTTCTCGGCTCCAAAAAGGAACATCCCGCCGCGTTGGTGGTGGGTCATCCCGAATGCCTGCCCGAGGTACAAAATATAGCCGACGCCATAGAGAGCACCTCCGGCATGTTGCGCTACTGCAAGGCGTCGGATGCCAAAGAGTTCATCATCGCCACAGAGATGGGACTCAACTACCGCCTCAAGAAAGAGAATCCGGACAAGGAATTCTACTCTCCCACGAAGAAGGCCATCTGTCCGAACATGAAGATGACTACGCTTTCCAAGGCGATCAAGACACTTAGGGAAGATCGTTACGAGATCAGGCTGCCGGAGGACATCCGCGCCCGGGCGCTGGCCGCCGTGGAGGCCATGGTCTCCTATATCTGAGGCGCGCCCATAGGCATCGGGCGGCGCGGTTCCCCTATTGCGAATGGCTTCACAGGCCATATCAGGGATATAATCCACTCATGACTATGCCACTTCAACCGACGACCTCAGACAGATGACGCGGCCGTACCTGCTGGCGGCCACCGATTCCAGTCCTTCCCGTCGCTTTTATGACGTGATCGTCATCGGCAGCGGTATCGGCGGGCTTACAGCCGCCGTGGGCGCCGCCCGCAAATGGAAAGTTGCCCTTATCACCAAAAGCGTCCTCAGGGACACCACCACCTTTCTGGCCCAGGGTGGCATCGCAGCGGCCTTGAGCGAGCAGGACTCGGCCGATCTTCATTTCGAGGATACCATCCGCGCCGGAGCGGGATTGTGCCGCGAGGAGGCGGTGCGGATCCTGGTGGAAGAGGGGCCTCTGCGCGTCAGGGAGCTCATGGAGATCTGTCCAAAGTTCGACCGGGCCGGAGACGATTTGGTGCTGGCCAGCGAGGGCGCCCACACCGTGCCGCGCATCGTCCATGCCGGCGGTGACGCCACCGGCATGCAGGTTACCAGCGCTCTGGCCGAGGCCATGCGGCATGGTTCCCGGGTGCAAGTCCTGGAGAACGAGTTTGTGGTGGACCTGCTTACCAACGGCGGCCGATGCATCGGGGCGGTTTCGCTCGATTTGCGGACCGGCGACTTCACGCTCAACTTCGCCACGGCGACAGTTCTGGCGACCGGAGGCAGCGGGCAAATCTACTCTCTAACCACCAACCCCAGGATAGCCACAGGCGATGGCATGGCCATGGCCTGGCGGGCGGGCGCCGCCATCGGCGACATGGAATTCGTCCAGTTCCATCCCACCGGGCTTTACTCCGACGAATCGCCCATCTTTCTCATCACCGAGGCTCTCCGGGGCGAGGGCGCCTATCTGCTCAACCACGCCGGCGAGCGCTTCATGGTGGGCGTCGATCCCCGGGCTGAACTGGGTCCCCGTGATGTGGTGGTAAAGGAAATGGTAAGGCAGATGCAGGACGCCGGCAAGGATTTCCTGTTCCTGGATGCCACGCATCTCGACTGCGACATGCTCAGACAGCGTTTTCCGAACGTGTCCGAGACCCTCAGGGAAAAAGGCTATGACCTGTGCCATGACAAGATTCCCATCGCCCCGGTCTGTCATTACATGATCGGCGGCATAGTCACGGACGTGTGGGGCCGCTCCACGCTCCCAGGGCTGTACGCCAGCGGCGAGGTCGCCAACACCGGCGTGCACGGGGCCAACCGGCTGGCCAGCAACTCGCTGCTGGAAGGACTTGTTTTCTCTGACAGGATCGTGCGCGATCTCGACCGTTATATCGTGGACATGGAGGAACTGGTGCGCCGGCTGGAGATCGACCTGCCCGGGCCTTCCCGCAAGGGCAACCGCCCGGAGGAGATTGCCGGGGGACGGCGCCACCTGCAGACGATGATGTCCAGGTACGTGGGAACGGTGCGCAGCGAGGACGGCATGCTGACGGCGCTTGAGGAGCTGCGCCGCCTGCACAGTTCCCTCCAGGCTCCCCGGGCCGACCTGGAGGAGTATGAGCTGTTCAACCTCCTGACCGTGTCCGTTCATGTGGTCCGGGCGGCCCTGCTCAGACAGGAGAGCCGGGGCGCGCACCTCAGGGAAGACTTCCCGGAGACTGACGACGCCAACTGGAAGCATCATATCAATTTCCGCCTGCGGGAAGCAGAGGATGAACGGAAGCGATCTCCGCTGCTCGAGGGATGACAAGGCCACCAGGCGGCAACGGTCCCGTCCGTACCGAAAACCCCAAGGGAAAAAATGGTCATGGGAAATGAAAGCAGAGAGGAGCTCGGCGCGTCCGGACGCAGGCAGCTTGAGCGCCTGGTAGAGCTGGCGCTTGCTGAGGACCTGGGTGAGAAGGGGGACATCACCTCCCAGGCAATCTTCACACCCCGAGACCGGGACGCGGCCCGGCTGATCGCCCGGGATGCCTGCACCGTATCGGGTCTGGATGCCGGCCGCGAAGTTTGCCGGCAGGTTGATTCATCGCTTACCTGGCTGCCGCTGGTGGAGGACGGCAGGCAGATGCCCGCCGGGGCGGAGATGGCGCGTATCGAGGGCGCCACTGTCTCCATTCTCAAAGCCGAGCGCACTGTCATAAATTTTATTGCGCATCTTTCGGGAGTGGCTACGCTGACACGAAGGTTCGTCATGCTGCTGGAAGGGCTGCCCGCCCGGATCGCCGCCACCCGCAAGACGCTTCCGGGACTCCGGCTCCTGGAGAAGCAGGCCGTCCGCGACGGCGGCGGCGAATCGCACCGCCTGGGGCTTTATGACGCTGTGCTGATCAAGGACAACCACATAATCGCCGCGGGATCGGTGGCCGCGGCCGTAAAAGCCGCGCGGGACTCTTTGGGCGCCGATGTTGACATTGAGGTGGAAGCTGATACTGTCTCGGAGCTGGAGGACGCCATCCGGGCCGGTGCGAACACGGTACTGCTGGACAACATGAGGCCGGCGCTGGTGCGTGAATGTGTCCAGATCGCGGGCGGCAGGGTGGTCATAGAAGCTTCCGGCGGCATCGATCCGGGAAACGTTCGAGCCTATGCCGAGGCGGGCGCGGATGTCATCTCCATCGGGATCCTTACCCACTCGGCCCCGGCGATCGACATCTCCCTGGAAATGGAAAAACTGGTGTTGTGAAGGCCATTTTGGAAGCTTATGCGGCGATCGCCGTTCGCTGGGGATGAAAGGGCAGGTTGCCGGCCGGGAATCGTTGAGATGTCGTTGAAGGAAATATTTGATTTTGTCTTTCCGGGGGGTGCTTGATGCCATCCAGGCAGGGAGAAGCAGCTGGCGAATTTGCTTCATCGCCAGGCATGGAAAGCCGGGTACTTTCTCAGCTCAGCGCGGAAGAATACACCTCGGGAGCCTCCATCAGCCGCGAGCTGGGCATCACCCGCTCGGCGGTCTGGAAGCATATCGGGAAGCTCCGCCAGCGGGGATACGCCATCGAAGCCGCCCCCCGGCATGGGTACCGCCTGGCCGGCAGGCCCGACAAGCTGCTGCCGGACGAGCTGAGGCGGTTCCTGAGAGCCGGTGTCATCGGTTCCCGCATAATTCACTTTGAAGAAACCGGTTCTACCGCCGACGCCGCCCGCCGGCTGATCGACGAGGGCGCGCCCGAGGGCACGGTGGTGGTCGCCGAAAGCCAGACAGCGGGACGCGGCCGCATGGGACGTTCCTGGATTACCCCGCCGGGAACCGCCATCGCTATCTCGGTCATCCTCTATCCCCGCCTCAACCCCACGCGTGTGCCGCTGCTGAGCCTGGGGACCGCCCTCGCGGTTAAACGGGCGGTCGACCAGGTGGTCAGGAAGGAAACCGGCGCCGCCGCGGCAACAGACTTGAAATGGCCCAACGACGTCTATTTGAATGGGAAGAAGCTGGGTGGGGTGCTGGTGGAGACGGCCGCGGAGCTGGACAGGGTCAGATGGGCGATAGCCAGCGCCGGCCTCAATGTGAACAACGAGTTTTCGGGGACGGAACTGGCCGGGCGGGCGACATCGCTGGCCCAGGAGTTTGATCGCAGCTTCTCCCGCCGCGCCCTGGCGGCGGCCATCCTCAACGAGCTGGACCGCGTATATTCTGAATCACGTAATGAAGCAGGGCTTCAGGCCATCAGGAGCAGTTTCGAGCAGCATGACCTTCTGGAAGGCCGGCGGGTGGATGTGACGACTCCTGAGGGCTTGATCAGCGGCACCGCCGCCGGCATCGACGCCGAAGGCCGCCTGCTGGTCCGGGAAGCGGAAGGGAAGATGCAGGCGCTATTCAGCGGTGAGGCGACCCTGTCTCCATGAGCCGCGGTCACAGGGTTGCGCCGATCCCGTCCGGCCTCCCTCCGCCACGAACAGCGCTATCTGCCAATTGAATTCGATATTCCCGTCCTGGCGCGCCGCCAGCAGCCGGCCGGCCAGCTCCGCCTTATCCTCGAAGAGCGCGTACAGCGCTCCCCGCGTGTGGAGGCTCCGGGCCAGTTCTTCGATGGTATAGTATCTCTCCGGCAGGCTCAGGCTTTCACGGGAAGTTCGTCGAAAGTGCTTTTCCAGGACAGATACCATGTTGCGGGGATGACGTATCCGCCGGGGCAAGGTCCCTTTGCGGTCCTTGCCGGGCTCATGAAGCCGGCGCGCCAGTTCCAGCATGGCGGTGTTTCCCTTCAGGCGCGGACCGCCCGCGGCGGGCAGCGCCATGGCAAGGACGCCGCCGCCTGCCAGCCTGATCATCTTCTCCCGTTCATGTTCATCCAGCCAGTGAAATGACATGGACGAAAATACCAGGTCAAAATTCCCAGGCGGCATCCCGTTAAGCGGCTGGCATAGCCAGTCAGCGCCGGCAGCGCGCCGCCGGCCCCGGGCCAGCATTTCCGGAGAAGGCTCCAGGGCCATGACGCGGGCTTTGGGGAAACGCTCCTCAAGCAGCCGGGTGGCAAAACCGGTGCCGGCTCCTATCTCCAGTATGGAGCTTGGAGATATCCGGGACGGAATCATCCCGATCAGCTTCGCTGCCACGCGCCGGTAAAAGGCGCCGTGAAAAGGCGTGTCGTAATCGGCCGCGTTCTGCTGGAAGAAATCCGCCGGCCGCAGTAACGTTTTTGATCTCAATTCTCTTTCAGCCATCCGGCTATGGCCTCCGCGGTTCCCGGGGCGCTGATAATGTCGTTGTGGCCGCAGTCTTCGATCCTGAAGCAGGAAACCCCGGCTTTCTCCCAGGCGTCCGCCAACTCGGTGACGGACTCGAGGTCCCGGCGCGCGCAAAGAAGCAGCGTCTTTTCCGCCGGCCGGGCCTCTCCGGCAAGGATCTCCCTCAGCCCGCTAAGCGGAGAGGTCTCGTTCACGCGCCTGGCTCTCAAAATTCTGAGCATCCGCGAACGGCTGCCCTCGAAGACGGGCCTCCCGGGCATGGAAAGCAGCGCGGCGGATTTCAAAGTCCGCGCGTTCAAGCCCAGGCGCGCCCCCAGGCTGTGGCCGACCAGGAAGTCCGGATCATCCAGGGCCCCGAGCGCCTCAGTGAGCGCTCTGGTGGCTGCCGGCAAGGTAAGCCGAACCGACGCGGCCCCGCCATGGCCCGGCAGGTCGAAAAGCAGCAGCTTCAGAGGGAGGCGGCAGGCCAGGCTGACGGCAAGCCCCAGCATCTCTTCGCTATTGCCCCCGTAGCCGTGGATCCCGAGCCCCGCACGACATTTCTGTCCCGCATTGCCCGACACGACTATGTAACCGCGGTCCCGCCACCGCTCAACCGCCACAGGAAAACAGGAAGGCATCATATTGTTTGTCCGCGTGTATTTTGCATTCGTCTCCAGTCCATAAAGAAGGTCCCCCGCCGCCCGCCGCTCCCGGGATGAAAGGCCAGACACCAACCGGAATGACAGGCAACGCCGTCCCGTCCGACATTTTGAGCTGAGCACTCAGCCGTTGCCGCGCTCCGTGACTTCTTCGATGGCCCAGGAGGCAGCCTCGACGAGGTGCCTGAGCTCGCCTTCCCCGATGGACAGCGGCGGCATGATGACCACAGTGTCGCCCAGCGGCCTGATGATCACGCCCTTTTCCCTGGCTTTCAGGATCACCCGGCGGCCGACGCGTTCCTTGACGGGGAAAGGTTCAGTGGCGCCCCGGCCGGCCACCAGCTCAATGCCGGCCATCATCCCTATCCGGCGCACATCGCCGGCATGCCTCAGCCCCGCCAGCCGCGCGAGCAGCGAATCGAACAGCTTTGCCTTCTCCCTGACCCTTTCCAGAAAACCCGGCTGCCTGATCAGCTCGATGTTGGCCAGTGCGGCCGCGCATGCCAGCGGGTTGCCGGTATAGGTGTGGCCATGGAAGAAGGTCCTGAGCTCCTCGTAGCGGCCCAGGAACGCTTCGTAGATCTCCTCCCTGAAAAGAGTAGCAGCCAGTGGCAGGTAGCCGCCGGTGATGCCCTTGGCCAGGGCCATAATATCGGGTTCGACACCCTCCTGCTCGCAGGCGAACATCGTGCCGGTGCGGCCGAAGCCGGTGGCCACCTCGTCGGCTACCAGCAGGACACCGTGGCGTCTGCAAAGTTTTTCGACCTCAGCCAGATAACCCGGAGGCTGCACGATAATGCCTGCCGCTCCCTGCACTCTGGGTTCCACGATGACCGCTGCGATGCTGGCGGACCGCCTCGCGAGGATCTCTTTCAGCCCGCTGAGGCAGGCCAGCCGGCATTCAGGATGAGCGAGGCCTTCCGGACACCGGTAGCAATAAGCCGCGGGAGCCAGATGCGCGTCGAACAGCAGCGGCCGGAACATCGAATGGAAGAGCTCATGCCCGCCGACGCTCACCGAGCCGATGGTGTCGCCGTGATAAGCATTTACAAAACTGACGAACTCTTTCTTTTCAGGGTGTCCGGCCTGGCGCCAGTATTGAAAAGCAACCTTGAGCGCCACCTCCACAGCGGTGGAGCCGTTATCGGAATAAAATACCCGGTCAAGGCCGGCGGGAGTGATTGCCGACAGCTGCTCAGCCAGCAGCGCCGAGGGCTCGTTGGACAGACCCAGCAGGGTGGAATGCGCCACCCGCCCCAGCTGCCGGCGCACAGCCCCGTCCAGTTCGGGACGGCCGTGGCCGTGGATATTCACCCACAGCGAGGAGGTGCCGTCGATGTAGCTGCGCCCGTCGCTGGCCGTGAGCCGGCTTCCCTGTCCGCCGACAATCATGAGCGGATGCGGTTTCTCGCCCAGGTATTCGCGCATGGGGCTGAAAGGATGCCAGACGTGCTTCCTGTCGGCTTCGATGGCGCGGCTATAGTCCCCGCGTCCCGAGAGGCCGCCTGGCAGCTCAGCAAGATCCGGAAGGCCGGCATGGCGCTCCAGATCTCCGGTGTTCAGGTCCTCAACCGAAACGTCCATCTCCGGCAGCACGGCGATCAGCGGCGTGCCGGTCAGCTTTCCCAGTTCCGCCAGATTGCGCTGCTCGGGCTCGCCGGGCTGCGCGGGAAAGCGGTTGATTACCAGCCCTGCCACCTTAAGACCCCGTTCGCGGCAGGCATCGGCCGTGAGCAGTGTGTGATTGAGGGATCCCAGCCGGGCAGTCGTCACGATCACGACCGGCAGATCCAGCGCCGCTGCCATGTCAAGGAAGGTGGCCCCGGCGCCAAGCGGCGCCATGATGCCTCCGGCCCCCTCGACCAGCACGGCGCCGTATTTGCTGCTGAGCGAATTGAACTTCTCCATGACGGCCGCGATGTCGATGCAGACGCCTTCATCGGCCGCTGCCAGATGCGGGGAGAGCGGTTTTTTCAGCCGGTAAAGCCCTGTCTCCTCCTCGCTTGTCCTGGCGGCCGCGGCCAGGAAGGCCGTGTCGGCCCAGACTTCGCCTGTGGACACACCTGCGGCTACCGGCTTGAAAGGCGCTGCGGCGACTCCGTGGCCGCGATACGCAATGGCAAGAAGCGCCGTGACCACTGTCTTGCCCACCCCGGTATCGGTACCTGCGACCAGGAGCGATGGCAGCTTGAGGTGGGTGGCCGTGGCGCTCATATTAACCCCAGCTCGCCTCCGGACTCGGTGAGCACCTCAAGCGCACGGTTTAGCTCCTCATCCGAATGGGCCGCGCTGAGCGTCATCCTGAGCCGCGCCTGGTTCTTGGGCACCGCGGGGTTCCTGATGGCGGGGATGAATATTCCCCGGTTGAGGCAGAGTGAAGAAAGCCTGAGCGCCAGTTTCTCGTCGCCCGTTATCAATGGGACGATAGGGGTGGCCGGGGTTTCGGAAAAAGTCTCGGCCCTGTTGGGGCCGACCCCGTTCCCGGGAATCCGGAACCCTGCCCGGCCCAGGACCAGGCGCGCCCGCGCAGCCAGTTTCAGCACACGCTCCCGGCGCCAGCCTTCTTCCTCGAAGAGCCCCAGGGCGGCGTCTGCCGCGGCCACCGAAGCCGGCGGCAGTCCCGTGGTGAAGATGAAAGGCCGGGCCTTGTTCACCAGATAGTCAACCAGCTCGCGGCTGCCGGCCACGAATCCTCCCAAGGAGCCGGCCGCCTTGCTCAGCGTGCCTGTCTCGATTTCCGGCTTCACACCCAGAAGGGTTGCCGTGCCCCTGCCTCCCGGGCCGATGACGCCGGTGCCGTGGGCGTCATCCACCGCCAGCAGGCATCCATGCCTGTCAGCCAGAACCCGGATCTCAGGCAGAGGCGCCAGATCGCCATCCATGGAGAAGATCCCATCGGTGACGATCAGCAGCCGGCCTTTTGGGTCCTCCCGGGACAGCAGCCTTCCCAGATGGCCGGCATCGTTATGCCGGTAACGCCTGAACCGGGCCCCGCTCAGCCGCAAGCCGTCGTAGAGGCTGGCGTGACAGAGCCGGTCTGAGAAAACGAGGTCGTCCGGCCCTGCCATCGCGGCCAGAAATCCAAGGTTGGCCATGTAGCCCGATGGGAATACCAGCGCCGCTTCCTTGCCCTTGAAACGCGCCAGATTCTCTTCCAGGCTCTGAAACAGAGGATGATTTCCCGTGACCAGGCGTGAAGCTCCCGCGGAGCTGCCGTATCGTTCGAGAGCCCGGCGCGCGGCCGCCAGCACCCGGGGATGAGCAGACAGGCCCAGGTAGTCGTTGCCGGCGAAAAGGACCGCCTCGCAGCCATCGATCAGCGCCCTGGTGACGCCCCTGCTCTGCTGATTCCTGAGACGCCGGAGCAGGTTGCCGGAAGCGAGAGTTTTCAGTTCTGTTTCGATGTCCGGATTATTCACGGCCATCCAAATCAAAACCGAGACATCTCAGCAGCGTGATATCGGACCGGGCGTTCGGGCCCGGGGTGGTCAGGAGATCGCCGATCAGGAGGGCGTTGACGCCCGCGTCAAACGGAAGAGTGGGGTGGTCTTCGAACGTTTCCAGCCGTCCGCCCGCTACCCTGATATACACACGCGGCATCACCAGCCGGAAGATAGCCAGGTATCTGGCGGCTTCGATGGCGGCAATGGGCTTTCTGCCCCCGAGCGGGGTTCCCTTCCAGGGGATCAGAAAATTTACCGGTACAGAATCCGGCTGCAGTTCCCTGATCTCAAAGGCCATCTGGATCCGCTGCCTCGGCGATTCTCCCAGATTGAGGATCCCGCCGATACATTTTTCGATTCCGTATTCCTGAAGATGCCGGATTGTGCGGAGCTTGTCCTCGTAAGTGTGCGTGGCGCACACGCTCGGGAAGAAACCACGGGCGGTTTCCACATTGTGATGGTAGCGATTCAGCCCCGCTTCTCTGAGCGTGGCGGTCCGCTCGCGGCTCAGCCTGCCGATGGAAGCGCACCGCCTGAGGCCGGTTTCCTCCCGGATGCGGCCGATCGCCTCCACCACCGTACCGAAATCCCTTTCGCTTAAAGAGTCTCCACTGGTGACGATGCAGAAACGGTGTGCCCCGGCGGCCTCGGCCATCACGGCTGCCCGCAAAATATCCTTGACCGGCTTCATGGGAAAAACCGGCGCTTCTGTATCGAAATGGACCGACTGGGCGCAGAACCTGCAATCCTCGGCGCACCTGCCGGAACGGGCGTTTACGATGGAGCAGAGATCTGCTTTTTCGCTGGCAAATCGCCGCCGCACCCGGTCTGCAAGACGGATAAGATCGCCTACCGATTCCTCCGGAATCTGCGTCAACTGCAGGGCGTCGGAAAATGTTATGTAGCCGCCTGACATCAGCTTGTCCCCGATTGATTTCAGCAGCGGCGTCCAATTGTCAACTTTATTCTTCATCAACGTCGACAATCATTATCAAAGAGGCAGCCATGTGTCAAGAAGTGATTCAAATAATACCAGCGAATAGAAATACCTGTAAAAATTCATATTATTATTCATAACCAGAGAAAACCAATCGAAAATATCACTTGTCAGATGCTGCAAAGAGGCTTAAAGTTAAAGATTAGGCGAGTTGATGATCAGCAGCGGCCCAGAATAAAAATCGAGTCTGGCTCGCTTGAATAAAGGACAGGGGGGCGTCGCGATAAGAGACGTCAGGTTAAGAGCTCACCACCTGCTGTGCATACAGGGTTTCAGGGGACAGGGTTACTCACCTCAGTTTGTCGCCAATCTGGCCCGGCTGACGCATCGGCTACGGACGGGATCGGAATTATCGGTTCGCATCGTAGCGGGGGCTGATGATATCTGCTTTGCTTGTCCTCATCTGCGGACCGGCTCCTGCAACTGCCCTGACCAGGACGTTTGCAGCCTGGACGCGGAAGTCATGAAGAAGCTGGACATCGATGTCGGGGATACCGGCACATGGGCTTCTCTGCTGCAGGTGATCGGCAAAAAAATCAGCCCCGATGACATGAACGAGCTATGCGCGGGCTGCCGCTGGAACGATCTCGACTACTGCTCAGGTGGCGTCGAGGCTCTGAAGAACGCGCGTCCCCAGGATGCCGGGGCGCCAGAAGACCCGCCTCCGGCTTAGGAAGCTGCCGGCCCAAAGGCCTCGTCCTGGTCGCGGTATATCCCGGTCTCTGATAGAATCCATTATTGCCATGCCAGCGCAGCTTCTCGCCATCGATGTTGGCAATACCCATACACTCGCCGGATTTTTCGCCGGAGATGAGCTTACGGAACACTGGCGCGTCGCTACCCAGGCCCATGCCACCGCCGATCAGCTGGCAGCGGTATATTCCTCTCTTCTGTCGCTTGGCGGACTGGCGTTCGGGCAGGTAGACCGGGTGATTGTTTCCTCCGTGGTGCCGCCCCTGGTGGGCCAGTACGAGTTGCTTTCCTCGCGATATATGGACACGGAGGCGATCGTGGTGGGGCCGGGCCTCAGGACGGGCCTGCCGATCCTGACCAACAACCCGCACGAGGTGGGCGCGGACCGGATCGTGAACGCGGTCGCCGCCATCGAGGAGCTCGGCGGGGGCCCCTGTGTGGTGGTCGACTTCGGCACCGCGACGACCTTTGACGCCATTTCCGGCGCGGGCGAGTATCTGGGAGGGGCGATATCCCCGGGAGTCGAAGTTTCGCTGGAAGCCCTCACCGCCAGGGCGGCCCGCCTGTCCGGGGTGGATCTTTGCCCGCCGGAGAGCGTCATCGGCAAGACGACAGCCGCGTCGCTTTGTTCCGGCGTGGTCATGGGATTTGCCGGGCTCGTGGACGGCATCGTGACGCGAATGAGAGAAGAGCTGGGCGGCGAAGAAGTAGAGACGCTGGCCACCGGCGGCTTCGCCGAACTGATCGTGCCCCATGCCCGGACATTGAGCAGGATCGACTCTTTGCTGACGCTGAAGGGTTTGAAACTCGTGCATAAGAGGAACGAAAAGAACTGACCGGTTGCCGGCCCAGGTCTGGCCGTCGTCCGGCCCGAAAAAAGACGTACCGTCACCGGCAACCAACAGGTCTTCCCACCAGGAATATTCACAGGAGCGGAATTTCATGAATCCCGAATCAGCTCTCTCCGCCGCGGATAAGGCAGAAGAGGAAAAGAAGCCGAAACCTTTCATTATCGCCCATATCTCCGATATCCATGCCGGCTCGCAATATTTCGTGCCGAATCTGATGGACCGGGCCGTAATCGAGCTCAACGAGCTGAAGCCGAACGTGGTGATCGTGACCGGCGATCTCACGGACCAGGGATTCAAGCAGGAATATCTTCTGGCCAAGAGCTACCTGGACAAGATCGATTGCGAGAACCTTCTGGTCGTGCCGGGAAATCATGACGCCCGCAATGTCGGCTATGTCCATTTCGAGGAGATGTTCGGCTCCCGCCAAAGCATCCTGCACAGGAACGGGCTCAGCATTGTGGGCGTTGATTCTTCGGAGCCGGACCTTGACTACGGCACGGTGGGGCGCCACCGCTACAAGTGGGTCAAGGAACAGTTCACGCAGAAAGCTGATTTCAGGGTGTTCATCCTTCACCATCACCTCCTGCCGGTGCCTGGCACCGGCCGTGAACGGAACATGGTATACGACGCGGGCGACATCCTGGAGGTGCTTCAGCAATGCCAGGTCAACATGATCCTGTCCGGACACAAGCATGTTCCTTATGCGTGGCGCCTGGAGAACATCTTCGCAGTCAATGCCGGCACCGTGTGCACATTGAGGCTGAGAGGCAAGGTAAGACCCTGCTACAACGTCATCGAGATAGGCGAGGACGAATGCACCATATGGCGGAAATATCCGTTCCACGATGCCGACCTGATCATCAAGTTCTGTCCCTCGACCGTGGCTTTTGAGAAATCTCCCGCCACCGAAAGTCCGACTCAGGGTTGAAAAAAGCAATCGCCCTCATAGACGGAGAGCATTACCCGAATGTGGTCCGCGAAGCGCTCGAAGAGGTTTCGCGCCAGTTCGACGTGAAAGCGGCTGTCTTCGCGGGCGGCACGGAAAAGATTGATCTTGCCGTGATTGGCGATCCGGAACGTAACGAATACGGGATTCCCGTTTACTTTCATGATGAGAACGCCGAAGAAGCTTTTGCTCAGGCTATCCGGGATCACGCCCCGGAAGTGATTGTTGACTTAAGCGATGAGCCGGTGCTAGGATACTGGGAGCGGTTCCGGTATGCGAGCCAGGCGCTGGCTGCGGGCATCCGGTATCAGGGCTCTGACTTTACTTTATCTCCTCCGACTTTCCATAAGCTCTCCCGGAAGCCTTCCCTTTCAATTATTGGCACGGGCAAAAGGATTGGCAAGACCGCGGTCAGCGGCTACGTTTCCAGGATCGTCGGGGAGGCGCTGTCCGGGAAAGGTTACCGGGAGGGAGTGGTGGTCATTGCCATGGGCCGCGGCGGCCCGCTCGAGCCTGAAGTGATCGAAGGCCGGGACAAGAGCATCGGCGTCGCGGAGCTGCTTTCGTACAGCCGCCAGGGTAAGCACGCCGCCTCCGACTATTTCGAGGATGCCGTGCTCAGTTCTGTGACCACGGTAGGTTGCCGCCGCTGCGGCGGCGGACTGGCGGGCATGCCCTACGTCTCAAATGTTGAGGAAGGGGCGGCCGTGGCCGAGGAGCTGCCGGCCGATCTGCTGATTTTTGAGGGAAGCGGCGCCGCGTTGCCTCCCATCGACGTCAACAGGGCGATCTGTGTGGTAGGCGCGGATCAGCCTCTTGACTATATTCTCGGCTACATGGGCACGTACAGGCTGCTTATATCAGACGCGGTCCTGATGACCATGTGCGAGGAGCCGCTGGCCAGCCCGGAAAAAATCCGGGAACTGATCGCCGGCATCGAGGAGATAAAGCCGGGTATCGAGGTGGTGCCTACGGTGCTGAGGCCCAAGCCGGATGGAAACATAATGGGCAAGCGGGTCGCCTACTTTACCACGGCCCAGGGCAAGGTGGTTGAGCGCATAGCCGCCTATATCGGTACCGAGTTTGGATGCTCCGTGAATTTTGTCTCCAGCCAGCTTTCTGACCGCGTCAAGCTGCGGGCAGATCTGGAGCGGCTGAACGTGGAAGAAACGGATGTCATTCTCACCGAGATCAAGGCGGCTGCTATCGATGTCGTAACCGAGGAGGCCGACCGCCGGGGCATCGACGTCGTTTTTTGCGACAATGTTCCTGTTGAAGTGGGTGGCTCGGGAAGGCTGGAGCCGTTGCTGGAGAGACTGGCGGAAGAGGCGATCGCAGACTTCAGCGGGAAGGAACTTGGCTGATCTCAAGAGACACCTGGACCTGCAGATCATCGGCAAGGAGTATGGTCTTTCGTACTCCAAGGGGCTCATGGCCCAGTCGATCATGGCCACGGGGCTTCCGCCGGAAAGGGCGTACCACGTGGCCCAGGAAGTCGAGCGGCATCTGATGGAAAGCGGCGAATCGGGCATCACGCTTCAGAAGCTGCAGAAGATCGCCCAGCAGGTTCTTGGAGAAGAAGAGGGACAGAGTTTCACGGAGCGTTACCGCCGCTGGCGGATGCTGGGAGAACTGGAGAAGCCGATCATCATTATGATCGGAGGCGCCACCGGTGTCGGCAAGAGCACGCTGGCGACCCAGGTGGCGCACCGGCTGGGAGTGACTCGGCTGACCTCGACGGATTCGGTCCGTCAGGCGATGCGGGCCTTTTTCGCGCCGGAGCTGATGCCGGAGATCCACTACTCCTCGTTCGAGGCGGGGGAAGCGGTGAAAACCGCAAAGGGAGCCGACCGGGTGATCGACGGCTACCTGGAGCAGGTGGAAAAAGTGAGCGTGGGCGTCAACGCGATCATCGAAAGGGCCATCAACGAAGGCACCCGGATGGTGGTCGAAGGCGCCCACCTGTTGCCGGGTTACCTCAACGAGGACCTTTGGACAAGGGCGATAGTCATACAGGTGGTAATGGCGGTTACTGACGAAGACAGGCACCGGAGCCACTTTTTTGTCAGGGACCAGGAGACCGGCGGCGTCCGTTCGCTGAAAAAATACGTCGAGAGCATGGACAAGATCAGACGGGTACAGGAGCATATGCTGCAATCGGCCCGGGACGCCAATGTGCCAGTCATTGATAACCACAGTATCGACGATGCTGTCAAGGTCGTCATGGGAATAGTGCTCGATACCGTCAGCAGGTACCACGAATCAGGTCTTGAAGCAGAGGTGATTTGATGGAGTTGTATATTGACACCGCCAACATCGAGGACATCAGGGAAATTGCCGCCTGGGGCGTATTATCCGGAGCGACCACTAATCCCACCCTGCTTTCCCGGGAAAGCGGTGACTACGATGAAATCATCCGGGAGATCTGTGATCTGGTCGGCGGCCCCGTCAGCGCAGAAGTTATGTCTGAGGACGCCGAGGGTATGGTAATGGAAGCGGAACGGCTCGCCGGCCTCGACGAAAATGTGGTCATCAAGCTGCCGATGTCACCGGAGGGCTTAAGCGGGGCCCGGGAACTGAACGGCCAGGGGGTCAAAACCAATGTCACTCTGGTGTTTTCGGCAAACCAGGCACTCCTGGCGGCAAGAGCGGGAGCCACTTTTGTAAGCCCTTTCGTGGGAAGGCTCGATGATATCGGGCACGATTCATCGCAGGTGCTGTCGGACATAGTCGAGGTGTTCGCTGTCAATGAATTTTCGACTAAAGTAATCGCAGCCAGCATCCGACACCCTTTGCACGTCACCGAAGCCGCTCTGCTTGGTTGCGACATCGCCACGATTCCTCCGGATGTATACCGCAAGATGGTCAAGCATCCGTTAACCGACAGAGGCATCGCAAGTTTCAAGAACGATTGGGAGAAGGCCCAGGCCAGGAACAGGGAGGCGGCCGAAAGACTCGGCTAGGGCAAAACCGGAAGGTCAACAACCTACCTAAAATCATGCGCTTATAATCCGCCCTTTAAAGCGCCAAGGTGAAATCATGGAAGTAGCAGAAAATCAGGAACAGGAAAAGAAAACAACCGGCGACGAGCGTGCCGCTCGCACGCCCACGCGCCGGAAACCGGCCAAGGAAGAGAAGGACAAGAGCGCGGAGGATGTCAAGGTCAGGACAGGCACGCTCGACCTCCTGCCCGATGGATTCGGCTTCCTGCGCACCCGGGGATATACCCAGAGCGACAATGACATTTATGTCTCGCTCTCCCAAATACGCCGTTTCAGCCTGAGGCGCGGCGATGAGGTGACCGGGCAGGTCCGGGAGCCCAAGGACAGCGAGAAATACAACGCGCTGCTGAAGATAGAAGCTGTCAACGGCATGGATCCCGAGGAAGCGCGGGGCCGGCCCTTTTTCGACAGGCTCACGCCGCTGTTCCCGGTGGAACGTTTGAGGCTGGAAACCAAGCCCACCGAGATCTCCACACGGGTAATCGACCTGGTCGCGCCGATCGGCAAGGGCCAGCGGGGGCTGATCGTCTCGCCCCCGAAAGCCGGCAAGACGACCATCCTCAAACAGCTGGCCAACGCCATCACGATCAACAACCCCGATATGTACCTGCTGGTGCTTCTGGTCGATGAACGTCCGGAGGAGGTTACGGACTGGCAGCGCTCGGTGGACGGCGAGGTGGTCAGCTCTACCTTCGACCAACCCTCGGACAATCACGTTCAGGTGGCCGAGCTGGTACTGGATCGCGTCAAGCGCCTGGTAGAGTCGGGGCGAGACGTGGTGGTGCTGCTGGACAGCATCACCAGGCTGGCGCGCGCCTACAATCTGACGGCTCCGGCCAGCGGCCGCATTCTCTCCGGCGGCGTCGATTCAACAGCCCTGTTCCCGCCCAAGAAGTTCTTTGGCGCGGCCCGGAACGTGGAGGAAGGCGGCTCTCTGACCATCCTGGCCACGGCGCTGGTCGACACCGGCAGCCGCATGGATGAGGTCATCTTCGAGGAATTCAAGGGCACAGGCAACATGGAGCTGCATCTGGACCGCAAGCTGGCGGACAAGCGGGTCTTCCCGGCTATCGACATAGAGCGGTCCGGCACCAGGAAGGAAGAGTTGCTGATGGACGAGCAGGAGGCCATCCAGGTCTGGAAGGTGCGGAACGTGCTGCACGCGCTTGATCCGGCCGCGGCTCTGGAGCTGCTTATCTCCAAGCTGCGGGACACAAAAGCCAACGAGCAGTTCCTCAAGGAGATAGCCAAAAACTCCCGGTAGAAACGCCCTTTCCCGAAAAACCTGAAACTCGGGCTTACCGTATCCCTTCCTTGTTGATTTATCTGGACGCCTGTGCCGGGATAGCCGCGGGGAACTGAGCATGGTGCATCCGGGTTTCTGATTTCCCGAACGGGAAGCCCTAAAAATCTATCGGCAGGATATGGTCCTTGTGCAAAGCCGAGATGAATTTCTCCGATTCATCTTCCATGTTCTTCCTCTGCATTTTGTCGAGCTCGTTCATCAGGGACTCGCGGCCCATCCGCGCCGTCCTGAGCAGATCCCGCACCGTTTCGCGGTCGACGACTATCTCCCGCTTGCACAGGCAGTTAGGGCACAGCATCAGCACCTTCCACTCCAGGTCGTTTAGCTGGTAACGCTCCATCGGATAGATCAGCCTGGATTTGCAGAGAGGGCAGGTTCCCAGTTCTGTCTTTTTTTTCTGCAGCTCGGTCACGATTTCCTCGATGATGCTCTGTGTAGATACGCCATTCTTGAAGCAGACCAGATCCAGTACCTGGCCTTCGGAGAAGACGACCCGCTGTATGAAGTAGTCCACTCCGGCATCGCTTTTGTTGGTTGGTTTCGCCACTCTGTTGATCTTGTAGTTTTCATCGCCCGGTCAAGACCGTTAAACCTCGCCCTAAAGGTTGATCGGGGAGGAATTAATCCGTTCCCTCCCATCTTTAGTTAGCTCTATCGGCAGAGCGTGAAGCCTGCCTTAACAAACGAATATTCGGGAAAAAAGTTACGGAAGTCACGGAAAAGAGCGGATCGCTGAGTCCGGTGGCGTAAAAATCACAAAAAAAAAGGAGGCCCCGGCCCGCGCGGGGCCGGGGCCTGCTGGCTCCGGATGATGGGATCTTGGTTACTGGCTAGCGCAGTGCTTCGGCCAGGGAGGGCTCCTCCATGGATTCGGGCGCGCGGGAGGTCAGTCCCAACCATCCCGAGAAGAGCAAAGTGGTGATCCCGAGAACGATGAGCAGAGGCACGGTGCCGTGGTTACAATGCATGTCGGGGTTTTGACATACGGTAAACAGGGCTGTTGGGACCAGAATGACCGCGCCGGCAGAGCCTGCCAGGACCAGTGAGAGCAGGCGCCGGGTCTCCGGCCTCCGGGAGAGGAAGAGGGCTATGCCTATGAGGCCGATGATCAATCCAATCATCAGCGAGGCTCTGGCGGTGTAAAAACAGTGCATGTGATCTGTCCTGCCCTGCATTTCCATCCGCACGCCGAAATATTCGCATACCGGAAAGAGATATCTGGGGGTGGCGGCGACCAGCGCCCCCAGGGCGGCGACACCGGCTCCGGCTGCCATGCTATTGCGTTTACTCATCATTCTTGTTCCTCCTGTGTCTCGTCAGCTCCTGTTTACGGATACTGATACAAATTGCCGCAAGTATCCTCGGCGCTGGCGGTGTTGGCGGTGCGAAAGCTGGCCGTGCCCTGGGGCACCTGGAATACCAGGGTGGCATCAGCCGTATCTCCCGCCGGGATGTCACCCACGGGATGCGGCACCGGCGTCACCAGCTCGACACCGGCGCCGGGCGCGCTCGAAGTGAACTGTACACCGGCGGCGGCGGTAGCACCGAAGTTGACGACCCTGAACGGCACCGAAAGCAGCCTCGCCTCGTAATCGGCCAGTGAGGCCCAGTAGGCGTTCCAGTGACGCAGGCCCAGGCCGGGCTTCCCGGAGTGCAGGAAGGCGCTCCGATGCTCAGCGTGCCGGCGCCCAGGCCCTGGTTTCCGTCGTTATCGGAAACCATCACCTCGATGTCGTACGTACCGTCAGGCAGCTCCGTGGGCGTGGGACAGCTGATCCCCGTCTCCGTGGCCGTGCAGCCTTCCGTGATCATGGCGTCGTCGACAAGAATCTTCGCGGTATCCGTATCGATGCCGCTGGCCAGCAGGGTGGAGAGGGCTCCGTCAGGCAGCGGGTCGCTGAAGGAGGCGCTGATGGCGGTCTCGTCCGCGGCGATGTCGCTGACAACCGGCTCGACGTCGTCAATCACAGTGTAGGTGTTCAGGCTCGAGGGATCCTCGTGGTTGTTGTTGCCCACCCTGTCCTTTAGCAGGACCGAGAGCTGGTTTTCGCCCAGCTGAAGCAACCTGGCCCTGTTTAACTGGCACGAATAGTGAACCGGATTATCGGCGTCGGGGTTTTTCACACAGGACGTGTTCGAGATCATGGCGCCGGACACGCCGGGCGGAAAGCTGTCATTGACATGGCTCATCGGGTTTACGCCGCTGGACGGCTCCGGATCGATGACATCGTATTCTACGCGCAGGGCGTCCATATCGTTGTTGCCGGCGCTGTTCAGCTCGGACGTGTAGATGATGCTGCCGTCCGCCGGCGACAAGTTGGCATAAGAGGGCGTCTCGTCATCGACGGCAACCGTGAACCAGGTGCGATGCACGGTTGGGTTGCCGGCCAGGTCAAAAACATAAATATCGAGCGGGTGCAGCCCCGGAGCCAGGTCGGCCGCGGTCGCGTTGCAGGCGATCTCGGCGTCCGTCCAGACGGGACAGTCGTAAAGCATGTTGGCTATATCCAGATGGACCATGACGCTATCCGTGTCGACGCCGCTGCCGCCGGGCTCGTCACTGTACTCGGCCCTGATGGTCATGGGGGTTGGATTGCCAAGCTGGTAATAGATGGTAGAATCACCGTTGGTGTAAATGGTGCTGCCATCGGCAGGCACGACGCTGGTGACCACCGGTGGGGTCACATCGTCGGTGGCGCCGGCTGCGGCGGTGAAAGACGCAGCTGCGATTCCCAGCGCCGCGATCAGCAAAATCGTCTTGAGTAAAAGCCTGTTTCCTTTCATTCCCTCACATCCTCCTGTTCAGATTTAAGTTCCTTGCGGCATGAGCCGGCAGCATGTAAATTTAGCGCCTGAATCCCGGAGACAGGCCTTCGCCGAGCTTGCAATCCTCGCATTTGATCAGCACAGGCCGGGAGAAATCTCCGGGGATTTCCAGAATCCGGACGCCGTGGCGGGGCACGACGATGAATTCCTCACCGGGGTTTTCCGGATCATCAAGCGGCTCACCGCCGATGCTGACAAAGGCTCGCTTGTCCACGTCATTGCCGTTGCCCAGCACCAGCTTTCTTCCCCTGGCCGGCTCTCCGGAGCCCGGCTCGAGGCGGTAGCTGTCATTAAGCCGGGAGAAACCGGTGGCGAGAGCTTCGTAGTAGGAATCCGGAGCGGTTTCCCGGTAAACCGCTGTCAGAGGCTGGCCGTTGGTGCTTTCTATCCTGACCGGACCACTCCTGACGCCGGGCAGTTCCGTCTCGACTGCCGCTTCGGGTCCGATAGTAAGGCTGCCCCGCAGAGATTCGGCAAGCGCCGGGTCGCCGACATATAACTCGACCAATGCTTCTTCGCTGCCCGCATTGGCAACTATGAGAGTCGATCTGCCGGTGCTCGCCGGCAGCGATTCAAACCAGGGCATCAGCAGAACAGGCTCCAGGTCCTCCTGCGCCACCGCCGGACTTTCGCTGACGCCGCCGCGGGCGGCCGTCCTGCTTACCACTTCCAGCTGGTTCCCCGTGGGGCTGATGATCTTGACCGGGCCGCCTGAGATGCCGGGTAGCCGGCACACGGATGTCCCGCCCTCGGCCAGTTTTTCTTCCCATACGTTCTCGCCGCTCACCAGCACGTAAACGGATGCTTCCCCCGCCCCCCGGTTCGTGATGACGATCTCCTGCCCGTCCACACCCGCGGCCGGGTCCGCGCCGTACCAGGGCAGAAAGTACGTGGCCGGGAAAGTATGAAAGCCGGAGAGGACCCAACTTCCTCCGCTCGAAAACGGCAAATTGATGTAGCTCAGCCAGTATTCAGTAACGGCAGTTACAGATGGGCCGGGGTTCGTTTGCCGTAAAGGAGGCTGGAAGACCGGCCCCTGCGCCGGAACGCTGAAGCTCCAGGCAGAAACCTGCAGATTGCCGGCCAGGTCCCGGACTGACAGCTGAGCGTTGTGCGGCCCTGAAGCAAAGCTTTCGTGCGGTACGTAGGTGATGCTGTCCGCAGTGACAGTCGCTGAGCCGGTCACATTCAAGCCATCGATGATGAGGTCGATGCTGGCCAGGTCCATGCCGCTGCCATCATCGGAGTATGACGCGGAGACAGATGGCAGGCTGGTGGTAAGCCCCGTCGGCGCCACGTTCCTGATCACGGGCGCGATGGTATCGATGGCAAAGGACCACTCGCTCTGGCCCACGTATCCCTCATCATCGCCGACGGTCAGGCTGACCGCATGCCACCCCTCGGCAAGCTCTTGAGGAGAAGGGGTGTACCTGACTCCGCCAGCATGGCGCTCCGCGGTGGTGCTGACATCAACTCCGTCAATCAACAGGGTAATGGATGACACGTCTATGATTCCCGTTCCCGCTTGCTGGAAGATGGCTCCGACAGCCGGCATGCTGTTTCTGGTCCAGCTGCCGGGAACCGGATACTGGCCGGTTACGCCGATGGCGGCGGTGTTGACGCTGAAGCTCCAGCTGCCGGACGAGCGGTTGCCCACGAGGTCAGAGACAGAGACCCGGACGTGATGCTCCCCGTTGCCCAGGCCGGTGGCCGGGCAGGCGATGCCCCCGGCCGTGACCTGGCAGCCAGCCGTGATGTTCTCTCCGTCAACCAAAACCTCGGCCGAGTCGGGGTCGACTCCGGCGCCATCTTCATCGCTAAAAAAGGAGGAAATGACCGTATCCTTGCTGTTGATGGTGCCGGTGGGCTGGCTGCCGGAAATAACCGGCCCGGTGGCGTCCACGGTGATGTGCCAGGCGGAGACGGCGCAGTTGTAATTTTTGTCGCAGATAAATGCCTCAATTTTATGAGGGCCTTCCGACAACCCGGTTTTCAGGAGAGAGATGCCGGACCCGGTGATGGTGCAGCCGTACTGATGCCTGTCGTCGATATGAATCATGGCGGTGGCGGTGTTTATGCCGCTCGACGGCTCCGGATCGCTGTAGCTGGCGCTGATGAAAACGGTGGGGCCGGTGACGGTCCCGTCCGGCGGCGTCAGGCCGGTTATCACGGGAGCGACCGTGTCCGCTGCCTGTGGAGTCGCGGCTGCCGCCATGAACATCGGCGCCGCGGGAGCTGGCGCGGGGTCGCCGCCGGCGACGGGGAAGGCGCCTGCCTGTTCCCCGGAACCGCCGCCGGAAGCGGGCTGGGCAGGCGCTCCGTAGGCGCTCGCCGCCGACTGGCTGTTCTCCGCCAGCAAGGCAGCGGGAGCCACAGCCGCCAGCATGGACAGGGCCAATGAAAGTGACAGAAGAGCTGCATAAAAATTATGTTTTTTCCGGTACTGGTTCACGGTGTTTATTGTGGCGGCCAGGGACAGCAGTCGGGCCAGCCCGGAGGCGGGCCCGATTCCGGGCCTGCCTGGGCGGCAACGGAGGCTCCCGTGCCCGGTCCGCCCGCGTTATAGACATAACCGGTATAAAAGCCAGTGGAGACATAACCGCCGGCACTCGGGGCAGGCTGTGCCTTAAAGCTCAGAGTCATGGCCAGCGGAGCTTCCAGAAAGCTGCCGTTGGCGCCGTCGGCACTGGCGAGCTTTATGTCATACTCGCTGCCAGGGTCGAGGCCCGGGCAGGAGATGATTATCCTCTGCCTCTCTACCGAAATGCCGGCGCCGGGCAGGTTGGTTTCCAGCGCCGCCATGACAGCTTCCGGATCGGCGAAGGGAGTGTTTGCGTTCAGCTCGATGATGACGCCGCCATCCCCCTCCTCGACGCGGCCGTAAAGGGAAAGTGGCGGCACCACGCTGGCGCGGACCTGAAGAGGCTCGAGCGTGGCCGTGTCCACCGCAGTGGCGGTGATGTCCAGCACATAGGTAGCCCCTTGCCTGTAAGAGACGACCGGGTGAAAGGTAGCCAGAGTGGCGTCGTCTGGATCGATCTCCAGCTCGATGGGTTCGCTGCCATCCAGCGAAACCGCGGCCTCGATGACCGGCTTGCTAAAGAAGAACGCCAGGGTCGGTTGCGGCGGAATCCTGTCTCCGGGAGCGTACGGGACTCCGTCCACCCGCATCGATTCGATCTTCAATGGCGGCACGGTGGTGAAAGTGGAGGTGAACTCCCGGGTAAGGCCGATGAGTGAAGCCACCTTGGCTTCCACGCGCACCTGCTGACCCGGACGGATTTCCAGGTCGCGGGTGAGGTCTCCGGTTCCAAGGTTGTACTCCATGTCCAGGAGCTGCCCGTCGGCATAGACGGCGATTTTTCCAATCCTGGCAAAGGGAGATGAGCTGATTTTCAGCGGGCTTCCCAGCGCCACGGCTGCATGGCCGTCGCCGGGGTGGATGTCGGCTGTGGGGACGCCCAGGAACAAGCCTGCTGCCAGCAAGACTGCAGCTCCGAAAAACAGGATTATGATACCGCCATTCTGTTTTACCATGGTCGACGTTGAAATCAGGGGAATACAGTTATCCACATGTAATGCAGCAATTGGCGTGCCAATGGGGAATCTCTCCTGGCAGAGCTGGCGCCCAAATTTTAAAAAGGGCTATTTTGGAGGGGATTTTATCGGCCGGGAGCCAGAAAGAGATCTTTTTCAGGCGTTTTACTTTTAGGGGCTGCCCAGCATCGGCCGCAGATGCGTTTTTTGCCACAGGCATTGTGTGAGATGCCACGTCAAGCCCGGGGAATTCCTGACTGCTGAAATGCAGGATCAGTCATGATGAACGGGAAGAAATGAGTTTTCGGTGAAACGAGGCGAAGCTGCCCAGGTTCTATTCCTGCTGCTCCACGCCGGGGTCGAAGGGAGACACTGAATCCACTTTGCCTCCGACGAAGGATATGCGTATCAAACCCTCGCCATCTTTCTTATCGAAGTACCAGATGATGTTGGGATCAGTTGCCGGCCCGGTCCGGTGGGTCCGGGTGGGGATGCCGGTAATGGATTCTACCTCGTCCATGGTCATGCCTCTTTGGATGCGTTCGTACTGGTCCTGGTCGATGAGGCCGGCCCGGTTTTCGCCACAGGAGACTATAAACAGGAGGGCTATGAGCAGGAGGGCGGCCGCGGCCAGGGTGGCCAGGGAAATTACGAAACCGGACCGGAGCCGCAAGTTACTCCAGCTCCTCGAAAAGATGGCCGCGGTGCATTCTGAGCATCCGCTGGGCCTGTGAGGCGACGGCGCGGGAATGGGTGACGATGACTATGGTGACACCCTCCTCGTTTATGCGCTTGAAAATTTCCAGGATGTCAGCCTCGGTGTCCTCGTCAAGGTCGCCGCTCGGTTCGTCGGCCAGGATTATCCGGGGCCGGTTCATGAGCGTCCGGGCCAAGGCCACCCGGCGCTGTTCGCCACCTGAGAGCATGGCGGGATAGGAATGAGCCCGGCTTTTCAGCCCCACAAGCCCAAGCAGGTCCATGGCCCGGTTTCCGTCATCCGCTGCGCCGCTGTTGCCAAAAGTGGCCGGCAGCCGCACGTTGTCGATGGCGTTGAGCGTAGGAAAGAGGCTGGCGAACTGGAAGGCAAAGCCGACCCTCTCGTTTCTCAAGCGGGAAAGTTCTTTGTCTGTCAGGTTCCAGATATTGTTTCCCTCCAGGAGAACCCTGCCGGAACTCGGCTTTGTGAGGCCCCCGATCAGGCTCAGCAGGGTGGTCTTGCCGCTTCCGGAGTGGCCGACGATGGACACCATCTGTCCGCGTGGTATTTCCAGGCTCAGGCTCTCCACCGCGCGCACGGTGTTGGGACCTACCTTGTATGTTTTGCTCAGGTCCTTAAGGTTTATCACGGGGCCTTCGGTCTCTCCGGCTTTTTCCACGTTCGTGATTGTCTCCTGTTCTGTTGCCAAGTCTTACTCTCCCCGCCTGATGGCCAGATAGGGCTCCAGACGGCTGGAGCTGAGGGCCGGATACAGCGACGCAATGGCTCCGGTGGCCACGGACAGCATCAGCGTACCGCCTATCATAGACCCAAAGTACCACATCGGAGGCCAGAGGTACGGAATACCCAGGCTGCTTGTGATTACCGTCTTGAAAATGAACAGGGCGGAGCCGCCCAGGAAGACGCCGGCAGCCCCGCCGATTGCGGTAAGCAACAGCGCCTCGGCCAGCATCAGCCTGAAGATGAAATTGCGGGTGCCGCCCATGGCGCGGATGAGGCCGATCTCCCGCTGCCGCTCATTGACAATCATGGAAAAGATAGCGGCGATTGTCAGCAGAGACATCACCCAGACGATGGCATCCAGCGCGATGAACCCGCGCTTGAAGCCGGAGATCCGGTCGGTCACGCTGCGGGAAAGGTCGTCGGCCGTTATGACAGAAACTCCGGCGACGCCGGTGCGGATGCGCTGGGCCACCAGATCACTGTTCGTGTCCCGATCAATCTTGACCAGCACCGAGGAGATCTGTCCGGGAGTTATCAGCAGTTCGTCGTCTGCCACGGCGGCGGACTCCACGGCCATCTCGTAGGCGTCATCAAGTCTCAGAAAGACGCTTTCGTCGGCGCCCATTCCGGTTGTGTCGAGCACACCGGCCACGCTGAAGTCCTTGCCATAGAAGTGAACGTGTTCGCCCTTGTTGGCCAGGATGAGGGAGCCGACCACCACCTCATCCTCTTCCAGCGGCCTGTTCAGATTCTGCCTGAGCCAGGGCTCCACCACAAAATCGGTGGCCGGTTCGTAACCGACCAGCTGCAAATAACCAGTGCAGCACTGGGAAGAGACCAGTGTTTCGATAAAGAGCTGGGGAGATGCCTGCGAGACTCCTGGCACGGCCCTCACCTGGTCCAGGACGGATTCCTCCATGTAAAAACTGGTGGGCGAGCCGGTGAGCAGAGCCGCCTCGCCCGGCTCCTGGGAGCCCTCGGGCATCACCATGACGTCGGCTCCCAGACGCTCCAGGCCCACCTCCAGGCTGCGGTCGACGCTCTTGACCAGCAGGGTCGCGGAAAACAGGGTTCCGGCAGCGAGGCCGACGATGGCAATGGTAACGAAACTGCGAAAAGGCTTGCGTTTCAGATTCTGCGCAGCCAGATAGAGGAGTCCGAGTCGTTTCATTTCAGCTTTTTTAGGATCCTGGTGGTGAAACTGAACTTATCCATGCGGGTTTCCTCAGGTTACCTGTTTCTCTTTTAGGCGTCAAGAAAGACATAATCAGCCAATATGATATTTCTCGATGCGGTAAAGCAACGTATGGCGGCTTATGCCCAGCAGGCCGGCGGCCTTTGTACGGTTGCCGCCGGTGCGCGCCAGCGCCTGTTCGATGAGCTCTTTCTCCACCTGCTCCAGGGTCACGCCCTCCGGGGGGAGCTCGAAGCCGCCCGCGGCCGGCGATGTTCCCGCCCGCACCTCGGCCGGCAAATCACCGGGGCCGATAACAGGCCCGGGGCTTAAGATGCCGGCGCGTTCGATCGTGTTGATCAGCTCGCGCACGTTGCCGGGCCAGCGGTAATCCTCCAGATGCCGGAGGGCCTCCGGAGACAGATCCTTGCCGGGAGCGTGCCTGGCCAGGAAGTGCTTGGCCAGCAGCTTGATGTCCCCCGGCCGGTCCCGCAGAGGCGGCATGCAGACAGGGATCACGTTCAGGCGGTAATAAAGGTCCTCGCGGAATCCTCCTTCGCTTATCAACCGAGGCAGGTCTCTGTTGGTGGCGCCGATGAGTCGCACGTCGACGCTGACGGTCTGGTTGGATCCCAGGCGCTCGAATGTCATGGTTTCCAGGACGCGCAGAAGCTTGACCTGCACCGCCGGAGATATGTCTCCGATCTCGTCCAGGAACAGGCTGCCGCCATCGGCGAGTTCGAAGCGGCCCGGTTTGGAACCGGTGGCGCCGGTGAAGGCGCCCTTCTCGTAACCGAAAAGCTCGCTCTCCAGAAGGGTCTCCGGCAGGGCCGCGCAGCTGAGCTGGACGAAAGGCCCCCGGGCCCGCGGGCTGCCGTTATGGATGGCCCTGGCGATGAGTTCCTTGCCCGTGCCGCTCTCGCCATAGATCATCACGGTAGCGTCCGTAGCGGCAACCCGGCGCACCGTGGCCAGGACTTCCTGCATCTGCGCGCTCTCGCCAATAACGCCCGAGGTATCGTAATCCCGGCCGAGCTCTTCGCGCAGAAAATCCACCTGCCGCTCGAGGCAGCTGAGCTTGAGCGCCTTCTCAACGGCCAGTTTCAGCTCTTCCACGTCGAAAGGCTTGGTGAGGTAATCGGATGCCCCGGCCTTCATGGCCTTGACAGCGTCCTCGATGTTGCCGTGGGCGGTGAGCATCACCACCGGCAACTCCGGTTGACGCCGTTTCATCTCCTTGAGGGTGGCCAGCCCATCCATTCCCGGCATCCGCTGATCGAGCAGCACCAGGCTGGGAGCCGATTTCCCTAACGCCCGGAGGGCCTCCTCTCCCGAGGCTGCCTCGCTCACGTCGTGACCGGCGCTCCTGAGGGCGCGCCCCACCACGAAACGCATGTTTTTCTCGTCGTCGACGACCAGTATGGAATCAGTCATCGTCAGCTTCCCCGGCCGGCTCGTCTATGGCCGTGCCTGTTATCGCGGCCCCCGATAGAGGTATGCCCACCGTGAAGGTGCTCCCCCTGCCCGGCTCGCTGTCCACCGTGATGAAACCGTTATGGGCGTCCACGATGCGGTGCACGATGGCAAGGCCGAGCCCGCTGCCCTCGGCCCGGGTGGTGTGGAATGGGTCAAAGATTCTTTTCTGCTCCTCCGGGGGGATGCCTCCGCCTGTGTCCGTGACTTCCACGCGCAGATAGCCGTCTCGGGGTGCTGCCGACACCTTTAGCGAACCCCCGCCTGGCATGGCCTGGATCGCGTTTGATATCAGATTCAGGAACACCTGTTTCAGCCTGTCCTCTTCGGCCCATACGCCGGGAAGTTCCGCCGGATAACCGGCGGCGATGTCTATTTCCTGTTGCTGGGCGAAATGCCTGGTCAGCAGCATCACCTCGTCAAGCACCCGTACCGGCTCGACGTGCCCAAACTGTGACTCAGATGGGCTTCCGAAGTCAAGCAGGGCGCCGACCACCGAATCGAGGCGGTCGATTTCCTGCAGCATGACCTGGTTGAGCTCGGCGGCGCCGCTGCCGGTTTCCATCTCCTGGTCCAGCATCTGGACGCTGGCGCGGATGACGCCCAAAGGATTTCTCACCTCGTGCGCCACGCCGGCCACCAGCTCCCCCAGACCCGACAGCCGGTCCGCGCGCAGAAGCTGCTCCGTGAGATCCTTGACTTCGGTAAGGTCTTCCAGGGTGATGACGGCGCCGACGGTGCGGCCGCGGCTGAGATGAGGAGTTATCCGCACTGCCACCGTGAGGGTTCTGCCCTCGATGGCAAGGCAGGTTTCCAGCGTGGCGCGCTTCTGCTCTCCGCTTAAGATCAGCCGTGCGGCCCGCAGCAATTCCGAGTGCCCGGGAAAGACGCGGGAAAGGGGGAAGCCCACGATATCTTCCTCTCCAAGCCCCAGCAGCCTGCGGGCGACCGGATTGGCTGTGACTACAACGCCCCGGCGGTCGCACGATATGACGCCGCTGCTGACACTGCTCAGGATGCTCTGGGTATACGCCTGCATGTGGCGGATGGCCGTTTCCCGGTCTTCGATCTCGCGGTTCAGATTGACCACCTCTTCATATCTGTGGGCCTGGCGGCGGCGCGAGTCCACAACAAGGCCGGTGGTCAGACCCACCACATTGTAAAGGATAATATCGAAAAGGTTGTCTACCGATATGGGGCCGAGGAAGCCTCCCAGGGTTCTGGCCGCATGGGGAGCGAACAGGGCTGTCGCGGTCAGGGAAGCGATCACCCCGCCTTTAAGACCAAAGCGTATGGCGGCATAGAAAATCGGAACATAGTAAAGTCGGCGCAGAAGGATGTGGAAGGTCTCGTGGGACATGAACTCCAGATGGAGCGGAAAGAAATGAAAATAGCTGATCAGGGCGATCCCCGACGCGACCATGGCGATATCCCGAATCACGGTGACGGTATTTGAATTAGATGTCATGCTTCTTTACGGCGGACCCGGGACGAGGCTATCCCCATCTCCTCACGGTACTTGGCGACGGTTCTGCGGGCGATGGGCACCCCTTCCTTCCTTAAAAGCCCTGTCAGCTCCTGGTCGGATAACGGATGGCGCTTGTCCTCTTCTTCGATCATTTTTTGCAGCCTCTTTCGCACCGCCGTGGCGGCGATGCCGCCCTCACCGCAAGCCTGATATCCCGACGAGAAGAAATAACGGAATTCGAAGATTCCGTGAGGGGTACTCATGTACTTGTCAAGGATGGCGCGGCTGATGGTGGATGCATGGACGTCCAGCCGGCCGGCGATGTCATCCAGGCCGAGCGGCCGCAGGTGTTCCGGACCCTTCTGGAAAAACTCCGGCTGGGCCGCGGCGATGGCGCGCGCTACCCGGGTGACAGTGGCGCGCCGCTGGTCGATATCACGAATCAGTCGGGAGGCCTCCCGGATTTTGGTCCTGATAAACCTGATGGTCTCTTCATCGGTTGTTCCGGGAGCCTGTTCTGCATCCTCGGCGAGCTGCCGGTAAAGCCGGCTGATGTGCAGTGGCGGCTGGATCTCGCGGTTGGGCAGTATGCTGATCCTGCCTCTTTCATGTTTGACATAGACATCCGGAACAGCCACTGCCGCCGCCGTGCCAGAATCGAAGAGTGATCCGGGGCGGGGATTAAGGCTGCGAATCAGTTTTATTGCCCGTTTCACCCTGGGGACCGGCGCTCCCAGATCCCGGGCGATCCCGGCAAGGTCATCACGGGCAACCCTGGACAGGTGCTCCCTGGCAATTTCAAGGGCCAAGGGGCCAGCGTTCAATCGCGCCAGTTGCAGCGCGAGGCATTCCCGCAGGCTGCGCGCGGCGATGCCCGGGGGATCGAAGCCCTGCACCAGTTCGAGCGCCGCCTCGATTTCCGCCGGCGGCCTTCCAAGGGTCGCGGCTATCTCCGTTACCGGCTCTCGCAGGTAGCCGTCATCATCGAGGCTGCCGATCACGGCCAGGGCGGCGCGCCGCTTCTGCCGGGGAAATCGCAGAAGCCTCAGCTGCAGGGTCAAATGATCATAGAGGCTGACTCTGGTGGTGGCCAGCTCGCCCACGTCAGGCGCGCCGGCCCGCAACGGATCGCGACGCCCCACAGTCCTGCTGGCTGAGGACAAATCCCGCCAGAGATCGGGTCCGGCTGCCTCGATGACGGCGGTGCGGTCCAGTTCGAGATCAATATCGAGTTCGGATGGCTCCGGCATCTCCAGGGCCGGGTTTTCGTTCAGCTCTTGCTTGACCAGCTCCCCGAGCTCGTGCGCGCCCAGTCTCAGGATCTTCAGGCTCTCATAGAGCCTGGGGGACAGGGCCACCTGCTGGCTTGTCTTTAAGGATTGGCTGAGTTCCATATTCAGCCTGTTTTAGGAGTGCCTGCGTTTGTCAACATAATTTAATTGTAGACCCTGGCAGGGAGAAGTTACAGTTTCCGGCCGCCAGGATTCAGCCGCGCCTGGGATTTGACGGGCCGGACGGCTCTGCTCAACAGAAGTGTTTACCAGTTAATAGTACGCCAGACTGCCGTCCCGCTTGGCCCTGCGGACCGCGAACCGGAAGATGAGCAGGCTGATTGGCAGGGTGATGGCAGAAAATATGACCAGCGCGCCCAGATCGCCGCCGACCTGGGAGAATCCCTGGCCCTGTAGCAATGACAGGCGGATGGCCCGGAGGGCGTATGTTATGGGAAACGCGTATGAGGCGATCTGCAGCCAGTCCGGCAGGATCGTGATCGGATAATAAACCCCTCCCAGCAGGGTGGAGGAGGTGCTGATGGCCCAGGCGATGGGATCTCCCTTCTTGAAGATCATGATGAAACTCGCGGAGATGATTCCCAGGCTGCTGAAGGCCACCACCGTCAGCACGAGAGCGGTCAACGCCGGCAGCACCCTGGCCCCGCCAAAGCTCACACCAAAAAAGAGACCTCCCAGAAGGAGGTATGCTCCCACCCGGATGGACGTGAAGGCAAAGCTCCATTGGGAGGAGGACAGCACGATTGTGGGCAGCCTGGTGGGAGACACCAGCATGGCTTCAAGGGTGCCGATCATCTGCTCGGCGCGGATATTGTTGGAAAAGCTTCCCAGCCCCACGGAGAGGAAATTCTGGAACGCGATTCCGATGAGGACGAAAGAGAAGTAGTCGCCTCCGTATTCGCTGATTGATCTTTGCACCGAGGGCGCTTCTCCCAGCAACTGGCCCACGAAGTAAAAAAGCACGACTGAGAAAAAAATGGAGGCGAATTGCAGAACGAAGGAGAATCTGTAGCTTATCTCCATGAGGAAGTCCTTTTTCAAAAAGGCCAGCGGTTTTCTCAGCATCCGCCACTCTCCCTGTTAAACTTCGTCTGGCGGAACGAAACGGTCGAGTGAACCGTCAGGGGCAAGAAAGCGGAACCCTCGCGCTTCGCTCTTTTCGGGATGACAGGCATTAGCGATCAGTGCTCCACAGTGGATTCACTGATGATATCGTGGAAGTAATCAGCCAGGGTGAAATCCCCCACCAGCTCATCGACCTGACCGTGCGCCTTCATCTCGCCATCGTACATGATGCCGACGCGGTCGCACACGTGTTCGGCTTCGGCCAGGTGGTGAGTGGCAAGAAAAACAGTCTTCCCCCTGGCGGCCAGGTTCTCCCTGATGAAATCGTGTATATGTTTTGTGGCCAGCGGATCGAGCCCCTTGGTTGGTTCGTCCATGAAGAAGATTTCCGGATCGGCCAGCAGACCCCTGGCCAGCCCCAGGCGCTGTTTCATCCCGGTGGAGTATTCCTGAAAGCGGCGGTTTGCGGCTTCGGTTATGCCAACCTGATCAAGGACTTCAGGGATGCGCCGGGCGGCCTTCTCCCTGGAGATGCCGCGCAGGGCCGCAAAGAACTCGAGATTCTGGCGTCCGGTGAGCCGCCAGTAGAAGCTGCGCTCCTCGCTGGACACGAGCGCGATTGACGCCTTGACTTTTTCCTGCTGCCTGACCAGGTCGTAACCGGCGATGGTGGCGCTGCCGCTGGAAGGCAGAATCAGGGTGCACATCATCTTGGTCAGGGTAGTCTTGCCGGCGCCGTTTGGGCCCAGCAGACCGAATATCTCGCCCCGGCGCACTTCGATGTTCACGTCCCTGACGGCAGTGAAGATCTTCTTCTCAAACGGATGGCGCGGCGAGGAAAGGCCGCGCCACTTGATAAACTGTTTGGTAAGCTTATTGGTTTGAATTACCGTGTTTTCCATGTGGGGTATTCTAGCATGCCGGATTCTGCGCCACATAAAAGCGATTCCTTCAACTGGACGCTGACCGATCACTTCCATATAGGCCCGGTACGGCTGGCCAACCGCCTGGTGCAGGCCCCGATGGCCGGAGTCACCGGACGCGCTTTCCGGCTGCAGGCGCTGCGTTTCGGGGCAGGCCTGGCGGCCACGGAGATGGTCAGCAGCTATGGCATCCATTACCGGAACCGCCGCACGACAGAAATGCTGAAGCTTACCGCCGCCGAGCACCCCGTAGTGCTGCAGCTGTTTGGCGACAAGCCGGCGATAATGGCCGAGGCCGCGGTGGCCGCGGAACAGGCCGGGGCGGACATAATCGATATCAACATGGGCTGCTCGGTGCGCAAGGTTGTCAAGACAGGCGCCGGGGTGGCCCTGATGAAGAATGAAGATCTGGCGGCCGGGATAATGGCGGCCATGGTGGATGCGGTAAGCGTTCCGGTGATCGCAAAAATGCGTGCCGGTTTTTCCCGGGTGACGGCGCCGTCGATGGCAAGGCGGATGGCCGCCGCCGGGGCGGCGGCCATCGGCATCCATCCCCGCACCGGGTTGCAGGGCTGGCGGGGACGGGCCGACCACGCCGTGACGGCGCGAGTGGCCGGTGAAGTGGACATTCCCGTGATCGCCAGCGGCGATGTCAACGGTGCCGAAGACTTGCGCCTGCTGCTCGCGGAAGCCGGCGCGGCGGCGGTCATGGTTGGCAGGGCTGCACTGGGCAATCCCTGGATCTACGGGGATATGCTGGCAGGCCGCAAACCGCATCGCCGGGATTTGCCGGATGTGCTCACGGAGATGGGACGCTTCTATGAAGACGTTAAGGCCGAGATGGGAGAGGACCGGGCCCGGCGGCACATGCGCAAATTTTATGGCTGGTACCTGGCCCCCTTCGCCCCTCGCGGCGAGCTGCGTTCGGCCCTTCTCAGGGCGGAGAGTTTTGATGAGGCCGTGGAGCTGGCCGGCCGCGAGCTGGCCTGATCAGGGCGCCTTCGGTTTATTCAGCAGCGCTTTCAGGCGCGGCAGCGGCAGCGTGTTGAGGACGGTCTCCCTGCGCACCCATCCCCGCCGGGCGGCGGCGATGCCGTACCTGAGCATGTCCAGCTCCGCGGGCCTGTGAGCGTCGCTGTTTATCAGCAGCTTCACCCCCGCCTCCTGCGCGGCGCGGGCGTGGATGTCGGCAAGGTCGAGGCGGCGATAGTGTGAGTTGATTTCCAGGGCCGTGCCCGTGGTCGCGGCCATCTCGATGATCTCTCCGATATCGACGTCGTAAGGGTCCCGTTTGTTTATCAGCCTGCCGGTGGGATGGCCAATAGCCCGCACGTGCGGATTCTCCATGGCGTTTCTGAGACGCTTCGTGATCCGGCTGCGGGTCTGGCTGAAGCCGGAGTGGATCGAGACGGTGACAAAATCGAAGAGCGCCAGGACCTCGTCTGCGAAATCCAGGGTGCCATCGGCTCGCACGTCAAGCTCCACGCCGGAGAAGATGTGAAACCCTTTCATCTCCCGGTTGACCCTGGCGATCTCTTCCTGCTGCGGTCCGACTTTCTCCGGGGTCAGCCCCTGGACCATGCCCATGGACTGGGAGTGATCGGAGACGGTCATGTACTTTAGCCCGCGCTTTTTGGCCGCCCTGGCCATTTCCGCGATGTTCACGTCACCCTCGCTCCAGTTGGTATGGATATGCATGTCGCCCTTGAGGTCTCCGTACTCGATCAGTTTCGGCAGGCGCCCGGCCGCGGCCGCTTCTATCTCGCCGTTGTTCTCGCGCAGCTCCGGCGGGATGTAATCGAGGCCAAGAAGCCGGTACAGCTCTTTCTCGGTGGCGCATTCGTGGAGTTTGCCGGTTTCCGTTTCCTCAACACCGTATTCGCTGACGCTCAGGCCCTTGGTCAGGGCCAGCTCCCTGAGCGCCACGTTATGCTCCTTGGAGCCGGTGAAGTGCTGAAGAAGACTGCCGAACTGGCTGTGGGGAACCACCCGCAGATCCACCTGCAGACCGGTATGGGTGCGGACTGAGCATTTGGTGGGGCCGCTGCCGACGATCTCGGCGACCATGGGAAGCTTGCAGAACCGGCCGGTAAGCGCCGAGGGCTCGCTGGCGGTGGCGATGATGTCCAGGTCCTTTACGGTCTCCCTCATGCGCCGCACGCTGCCGGCATAGGAGACGTTGCGGGCCTCCGGGATATCACGCAGTATCTCAACAGATTCTTCCGCTACCGGCAGGACATCGCCCAGCAAGAGGCGTTGGCCCCGGGCCCTGAGCCTCTCTATCGCCTGCAGGATGTTCTCCTCGCTCTTCTTCCCCAGGCCGGGCAGGCTCGCCACCTGGCCGCTGCTGGCGGCCGCTTCCAGCTGATCCAGCGAGGATATTCCCAGTTCCTGCCAGACCTTGCGGGCAGTCTTGGGTCCCACCCCCTGTACGCGCATGATCCGGACCAGATCCTCGGGATAAGTCTCGAGGTATTCCTCGATTTCCGCGAGCCTGCCGGTGGTGATGAACTCTTCGATCTTGGCGGCGATCCGCTCTCCGATGTCGGGAATCTCCCTGAGGCCGCCGCGGGCGGTCGCTTCCTCGACGGAGAAGTTCGCCGCTTCCATCCTCCGGGCCGCTTTCTGAACGGCGATGGTCTTGTACTTGTTGGCTCCGTCCAGCTCCATCAGGTCGGCCAGCAGATCAAGCATATCGGCTATTTCCTTATTGGAAGGCATGGTTTTTGCCCCGGTGGAAAAGTCACGCGCTCGCGTCCTCGTCATAAAGAGTACTGATAAACCACGGAGGAGCATGTCGGTCGCTGAACCCTATTTCCCATCAACGACTTTCTTGTAGATCTTTTTGGTCTCCTCCGCAGTGCTCGCCCAGCTGAAGCGGGTGGCGCGCTCGAAACCTTTCTTTACCAGCTCTGCCCGTAAATCCTCCGAGTTAAGCACCATCTCCAGGGCCGCCGCCATCCCGGCGACATCGGCCGGGTCCACCATCACAGCCGCGTCTCCCACCATCTCGGGGATCGAGGTTGTATTGGAGGTCACTACAGGGGTGCCGCAGGCCATCGCCTCCAGGGGCGGCAACCCGAACCCCTCGTACAGGGACGGGAAAAACAGGATCTCCGCCGCGCTGATGAGCGCCGGCATGTCTGTATCGCTGATATAGCCGGAAAAATTGACGCCTTCCATGGGCAGCCCGGAAAACGCCTTACGGGGCTGGACGCCGCTGTAATCGACCCCGGTCACCACCAGGCCGGTTCCGGGCTCCATCCGCCTGATCTCGCTGTAGGCCTGGATGGCGCGGGTGATGTTCTTGCGCGGCTCCGTAGAGCCGAGGGACAGGATGAAGCGCCGCGGCAGGCCGTAACGCCGGCGCACTTCCTCCAGGGCGGCCTCATCGGTCACCGGGCCGAATTTTCCCGAAACTCCATTATGGACAACGCTCACCTTGTCCGGATCGATGCCCGACCAGTCCAGGATGTCGTTCCGCGAAAATTCAGAAACGGTGATGATATGATCCGCCGTCTCCAGCCGCTTGCGCAACCTGCTTTCGTAGATCCGGGCGTGCGCCCGGCTGTAATAATCCCGGGCCAGACGCACCAGGACCACGTCATGCAGGGTCATCAGGCAGGGGCACGCCACCCGTTTGGGAGAGGGCAAACCCATGTCCCGGGGGGAATGATAGATGTCAATCCGCTCGCTGCCCAGCTCAAGAGGAAGACGATATTCCTTATAGAAAAGATTAAGAGCTCTTTCGGCATAGGAGATCTTGTGATAGGAATCCCCCGCGCCGCGCTGGTTCCTGGCGAAAAGGACGACCGTATCATCCTTGTGCAGCCGCCTCAGGTTCTGGACCAGTTCGTGCGTGTACGTCGACGTGCCGGTCCGGTGGAAAAGCAAAGGCAGGCCTTCGATTCCTATTCTCATGGTCTAAATCCTACAGACTTACAGGCAAGGGTAACAAGCCGGAAATCACCAATTGGCAGGAAATGGCAGGGTTTTGCATAAATTTCCTTCTTAGCCCCTCGTTGATTATTGTTTCCAGAGGGAGGGTTCCCGGCAACCCCTAAACAGAAGCGGAATCGAACTGCCGGGAACGACGAACAAGAATTGGAAAGATTTTAATATTCCTCCCATTGCAGTTGCATGAGGCCGTCTCTAGAGTAGATGATGAGGAACACTTAACGATGTTTTATCACGGCAAGATAAGGTATTGGGTAGGCGCGGCCGCCGCGGCGCTGTCCCTCTCCGTGGCGTTTCTTTTTTCCTCGGGATACGGCGCTGTCGAGCCGCCGCCTCCCGAGACGATCGGGAGGAATTACGTCGCCGATGCCGGACGGTTCGCGGACGGCCAGTTCAGGGGAACCCTGCTTAAGGGCCGCGGTCCGGGAGAGGCAGAAGCGCCGGTTTTGGGTTTTAGCGGTGAAACAGCGGCGCTGGGCCTGGACGCCTCCGGTCCCTGGGCCGAGGGGGGGTACGTTTCCGAGCCCGCGGAAGCGGACTTCGCGTTTAACGCCATCGGCCTGCACTGGGTGGGTCAGGTGCCTCCGGGGGCCGGAATCTCCGCGGAGGTCCGATTCAGCCGGGATGGCCAGATATGGGATGATTGGCAGGATGTGGAGATTAATGATGACGACCTGCCCGATCATATCGATGAGACCAGATCAGGCGGGGAAACCATTGGCGATCTGGTCTTCGTCGACGAAGCCCGTTTCTTCCAGTATCGCCTGACGCTTGCCGCCAACGGCCTGGGCGAGTCTCCCGCCGTCACCAGGCTCACCGCCAGCTATATCGATTCCAAAGGCCTGAACGACAGTTCGTCCATATCGCTTTCTGGTTTTATCAATCAGGCGGGCAGGCTGTTCGAGTCAGGAAAGGCGAAGGCCGAGCCCGGCGTAATTTCCCGGGCCCAGTGGGGTGCAAACGAATCATGGATGACCTGGACTCCCCAGTACCAGGCCCCGAAGAAAATAATCCTGCACCACACCGTCACTCAAAACTGGGATCCCGATCCGCCGGCCACCGTCCGCTCCATCTATTATTACCACGCGGTAAGCCTGGGGTGGGGCGACATCGGGTACAACTATCTGGTCGACTGGCGCGGCAACGTCTATGAAGGCCGGGCCGGCGGCGCCGGAGCCCCCTTTAGCCAGTCCGTCATCGCCGGCCACGCCCGCGGCTGGAACGCGGGCACCATCGGCATATCGGCGATGGGAAATTACCAGGAAATGGACATCACCACGGCGACGCACAACGCCCTCGTGGACCTGATGACCGGAAAATCCAACACCTACTATATCTTCCCCCTCGGCAACGATTACATGAACGGCGTATACCTGCCTAATTACCTGGGCCACCGCGACGTCAACGCCACCGCCTGTCCCGGCCATTACCTCTATCAGCGCCTGCCGGCTATCCGCAGCGCCGCAGCCGCCCAGTTCCGTTACAAACCGGAGATCGCCAACACGAGGCCCGCCGGCGACAACCAGGCAGCCAACAAGCGGCCTTTGCTCTATGCAGATATCGCAGGCTCCGGCATCGCGCCGTCCTCAACCGTGGTCAAGCTGGACGGCGTCGACGTCTCCGCGGGCTCCACCAGGAGGCAAAACTATGCCAGCTACCGGCCGCCGGAACCCCTCGATGCCGGCCCGCACACCGTCTACATGAAAGTGTCCAACTCCTGGGGCGAGAGCAAGGAGGCTTCCTGGACTTTCAACGTGTCTCAAAACAGCAACAATCCCCGCGATTATTACTGGTCCTGGTATGACGGCATCAATAGCCGCAACTGGGTGCTGATGGCCAACCCGGTCTCGTCGGAAGACGATTCCTATTTCGATCTGTATATCGCGGGCCGGTACATGGATTTGACTCCCTTCGCGGTTAGTGATGGTTTGTGCCCCGGTCTCTGCGGTTCCGTCCGGGCCGGAAAGGGAAAGACGATCGCCCCTTCCTACGCCGGATACATGGGCGGCCCTGTGAACGCGGCTTCGCTGACCGGCGCCAAGGCCATTACCAGCCAGCGAGTCCTCTGGGGGAAAAATTCTTTCGACGAGGTGCCGGGCATCGACGCCGGGAAACTGTCCAGCCATTATTATTGGCCCTGGTACGACCAGCTGAGCAGCGGTTATACCAACTGGGTGCTGGTAGCCAACCAGAACAATCGCTCGGTTTTTTACGAGATTGCAATCGCCGGCCAGCTTGTGGCCAGCGGTACCATCGCAGCCGGCGGCAACGCGACCCCCACTTTCCCGGGCGTCATGGGCGGCCCGGTGGAAGTAAAGGCCTGGACTGACTCCGGGAAGGGGACGCCGGCCAGGGTAATAGCCTCCCAGCGGGTGCTTTCCAACGGGGGAGAGGCGTTTAACGAGCAGCCCGGCATCCCGGTGGAAGACCTGTCCGAGCGCTACCTGTGGACCTGGTACGACCAGGCAAGCGCGGCCGCCACCAACTGGGTGCTGGTGGCCAATCACAACGACTTTGCGATCAGATATGAGATCCGGATCGCGGGCCAGGTGCCTCCCGGCGGAACGGGCACGCTCCAGCCCGGGGGCCGGGTTACCCCGACTTTTCCGGGCTCCATGGGAGGGCCCGTGGAACTCAGGACTTACCGGGTCTCTGACGATTCTCCGGCCAAATCGATCGCCTCCCAGCGCGTGATCTGGGGCCCCTCATTCGAGGAGGTTCCGGGAATGCCGTGGGGCAAGCTGAGCCATACCTACCACTGGACCTGGTACGACCACAGCTCTGCGGGCGCCAGCAACTGGGTCCTGGTTTCCAACCCCGGGGGCGCTCCGGTTTATTACGAGATCGCGATCGCAGGCCAGCTTCGGCAAAGCGGCACGCTCGGCCCCGGCGGCAATGTGACACCGGTCTTCCCGGGGACCATGAGCGGCCCGGTGCAGGTGCAGGCCTGGACCGACTCCGGCAAAGGAATTCCCGCCGGCATCCTGGCCTCCCAGCGGGTCGTCTGGAATGGACACTTCAATGAACTGACCGGCACAGTGCTGGAGGGAGAGGGCACCGCGCCGACCACCGCTCCGGCCGCCACGGTGACCGCGAATTCCGATTTTCATGTAAATGACGGGTACGGCAACCTGGTGGTCACGCTCCCGGCCGGCCAGACCGCCTCAGTGGACTATGACGGCGGGACCTATTCGCTTCTGACCAGCACCGGCTTCGCGCATGGCGGATCATCGTATTACCGGATGGCGCCGGCCGCCGGCGGCATCATGCAGGTTACCTCTTATAACGACGTGCCCACTTGGAACCAGAGCCTCAACGACAACAGATTCCGGGGCGCCATCGAGGTGCGCTACTCACCGGTCTCGAACCGGGTCTGGGTGGTTAACGACCTGCCCGTGGAGAGCTATCTGAAGGGGATAGCGGAAACCAGCTCCGGTTCCCCCGCCGAACTGCTCAAGACCATGAGCGTGGCCGCCCGCAGCTACGCCATCTGGCACCTGGACAGGGGCGGCAAGCACGGCAGCTCCGAGATCTTTCATTTAAAGAACAGCCGCTTTGGCAACGGAGACGACCAGGTTTACAAGGGCTACGGTCTGGAGGCCCGTTTCCCCGATCTGGTGGCGGCGGTGAACGGCACCGCCGGTGAGGTGGTGACCTATGGCGGCCAGGTGGCCATCACCCCCTATTTCTCCAGATCAGACGGCAGGACCCGCTCGGCGCAGGAGGCGGGCTGGGGCAGCAGCTGGCCCTGGCTGCAGAGCGTTCCGGATCCCGACTGTAACGGTATGACCCTGCTGGGCCACGGGGTGGGGCTGAGCGGATACGGGGCTTACAAACGGGCCGAGCGGGGCGACAGCTACACGACGATCCTCGGCTACTACTACACCGACACCGCGGTGCAGCCGGTAAACACCCAACGGAATATCAGGATCGCCATCACCAGCGTGGCGCCCTGAGCAGCTTCGACTGCTTTTCGCGCCACTTTACGTGCCTCCCGGGCCTTGGGTCCCTTTAGACGGGATTCCTTTTTCCGTCATTTCCAGCCCAAACGCCGTGATATCTTCTTTCCCGCCCGAGAAACTGGCAAATCAAAATTGATATACTCTGATGCTATGAAAAGAAGAAAGTACTCCTATCTCATCAAAGAACTGGCCATAACCGATTTCAAGCTCAAGTTCAAGGGTTCGTTTTTCGGTTATCTCTGGTCGCTGGCGAAGCCTCTTCTTCTTTTTCTCGTTCTTTACACCGTTTTCACCCGGATCTTCAGGATCGGCGGAACCATTCCCAATTACCCGGTTTATCTTCTCCTGGGGGTCATGCTCTGGGGATTTTTTGCTGAAACCACCAACGTCTGCATGACTTCCATAGTGGGCCGGGGGGATCTGATAAGAAAAGTATATTTTCCCAAGATCATCCTGCCGATTTCTTCGAGCCTCAGCGCTCTCATATCATTGGTGATCAATCTCATAGTGGTTTTCGGTTTTGCGGTTTATGTCGGTGTCGAATTTTCCACTAGCCTGTTATGGATGCCATTGGTGGTTATCGAGTTCTACATCCTGTCGCTGGGAGTCGCGTTCTTTCTCGCCTCTCTGTTTGTGCGATACCGGGACATCGTCCATATCTGGGAAGTCTTTGCCCAGGCTCTCTTTTACGCGACTCCGATCCTTTACCCGCTGGCGCTGGTGCCCCCCGATTTCGCGAGGGTCATGATGCTGAGCCCCGTGGCTCAGATAATCCAGGATTTCAGAAGGATAATCATCTCGCCCACGATAGAGTCCTCCGTGAGCGTAAATGGCATAATTGGCCTCCTGCCCTACTTTTTAACGATAATAATCTTCATCCTGGGTTATTTTGTCTTCCAGCGGATGGCGATGAAGTTCGCCGAGGAAGTATAAGAGGACGGCCTGATCCCCATGTTCAGCCTGACGGTTCTCACAAAAGAAAAAACGAAACAGCAACAATCAATGAATGAAGCAAAGACAGATGAGATCGCCATTGAGGTAAAGAACCTTTCCAAGGCTTTCAGGATCCCTCACGAGCGGCACACCACCATCAAGCAGGCGGCCCTGAACATCTTCCGGCCAAAGTCGTATCAAACTTTCGAGGCATTGAACGATGTCAGTTTTGAGATAAGGAAGGGCGAATTTTTCGGCATCATCGGCAAGAACGGCAGCGGCAAGAGCACGCTGCTGAAGATCCTGGCCGGGATATACATGCCCGGCGGCGGCACGTTGAAAGTTAACGGAAAACTTTCGCCATTCCTGGAGCTGGGCGTGGGCTTCAACCCGGAGCTGACAGCCCGGGAGAACGTGTTTCTTGGCGGCGCGGTTCTCGGTTTATCAAAAAAGGACATAGAAAAAAACTTCGACAACATCATAGGTTTTGCCGAGCTGGAGGAATTTGTTGACATGAAGTTCAAGAATTTCTCCTCCGGGATGCAGGTGAGGCTGGCTTTTGCGCTGAGCATCCACGCCCACGCGGAGATACTGCTCATGGATGAGGTGCTGGCCGTGGGCGACAGCAATTTTCAGGCGAAGTGCCTTTCGGAGTTCAGCAAGTACAAACGACAGGCAAAAACGATTGTGCTGGTATCTCACAGCACCGCGACGATTCAGAGGCATTGCGACCGGGCGATGCTGCTGGAATCGGGAAAAATCAGAATTATCGGACCGCCAGACGAAGTCGTCAATGAGTATATGCTGCGGAATATGGCGGAAACAGAGAGCAGGACCGCGGCGGAAGCCAATCAAGACACGAAGGAGGATTCCAGCCAGAAGAAAGCGCAGGTGATCAATGTTCAACTGCTTGATCGTGACGGCCGGGAAAAAAAGACATTTCAGACCGGAGACGATCTGACTATCAAGGTTGAGTTTGAGAGAGTCGGGAAGACTGCGGAGGATATTCATGTAGCCATCGGCATCTACAGAGATGACGGCTTTCATATCCTGTCCTGTAATACTTCCATCGATGGCCACAAGATTCGGAAAGACAAGATTGAGATGACGTTGCCGCAAATTCCCCTCCTTCAAGGCGGTTATTATCTAAACGTTGCCTGCTTTGGAGACATCGAGCAGAGTCTTTTTGATTTGAGGAAAAGAGCCCGAACGTTCCAGATCTTTCCGGCGGAGGCGAACAGCGAGTATAAGGGAATCGTTAACCTGGAACACAAATGGCGGTAAAACGCAGCAGCGAAACAAGCATGAACAGGTTTCCGTAATCCCGGTCAGATTTTATCTTTACCCAGAAACGGGGCGATAAAGTTCCTTAGCTTCCAAAACCTGGAATTGTTTATGCTTGACAGTTCGTCATTTTTCTCTCTCAACTGTTCTTTTAACGATATTTTTTCGTCCGCGCCCGAAGGAGTCTCAATGAAGAAATCAAAAATCCCGGGGTGAAGAATCTTTAGATACCCGCTCATTTCCCTATGTCTGGCTGTCTTGGCTTCCAGTTTATCGTGCGAGTTTGCAAAATCATGGCAAATAACGACATCCGGAGCATATAGAAAACTATTGAAACCTTCTGACCTCTCGATTCTTAAACAAAGCTCAGCCCCTTCATAGCCAAATAAAAGGGGGTTCATTCCCTGTAAGTTCGCATACTTGTCCTTTTGAAAAGCAGAGCATCCCTCGGTGTTTACGTACCTGATGTATTTTTCTTCATCGCCTAGATCGTAATGGCTCACCATTAAATTAGCCGAAGAGTCGCTTTTCGGTAAAATCTTGCCGCGCAGTCCGGCTATCGCATGCTCACCAAATGCCTTGAGGATATTTTGAACATAGTTATCTTTGACAACGGCGTCATCATCAAGAAAAGCCAATATCCCGCCCCTGGCAAAATGCGCGCCCATATTGCGCCCTTCCGATGGATACAAATTTCGGGGGCAGTGAACGTGCAGGATGTCGAGGGTTGAGAGCTTTTCAATGACATCATCATTACCACCATTGTCAACAACTATAACCTCGTAATTACCGGAATTATTATTTAACAGCGATTCCACGCACACAATCAGGTCCGGCCCCGTGCCATAGGAAACAACAATCACGGATAGTTCGGGCGTTTGCGGTGAGCGCCTGTCTTTCCTGGGAAAGAAATCGTAATTTATTTCCGCCCGGTACCTCGTAATATATTCTTCCGCCTTTTTAAAATCGCCGTCGCGGAAATTTTTTATGGACAGCTCAAAACATTCCAAAGCTTCTTTATTCTCTTTAATCGCTTTTGCTTTTGCAGCTTTCAGATCATCCTGCAAGGTCTTTGCCGCCGGGGATTTTTCAGTAAAAGCTCCTCTGGCTATCTCACTTTCGTTAAAACAAAATTTTTCCTTGAGAAGCATCAGATTGTTCATGGCAATATCCCTGGAATAAGACAGCTTATCAACATGAGTATTCATGTCATAATAATAAAAGTCGCTGTATAAATCACATGGTTCCTCAATGATAGGAATCGCGCCGCATATTATCGCCTCAAAAAACCTGTATGTCCAAATAAAATCACCATTGGGACACAGCACAAATCTTGAACTCAAAAGGTCCCGGTAATATTCATCATCCCATGCCTTTTCCGGCAACGCTCTGCCCATGTCGCTAAAAATGATCAGTATGTTGCCATCGGTGTATACGTCTTCACCGTCGGTGATGACAATGCCAGAATTGGTAGAATGATCAAGCCAGCGCTGCAAGGCGACTGCGCGTTCATTCGTTCTTTTGCCAATGAATGCGATCCTGTCCTTGTTGTGCCAGTTAGAGGCGCAGTAGTTAACGATCTGCAAGGGAAAAACAAGCGGTTTTTTCACATCGCCAAACTGTATAAACGGCTTGTTGTGGTCAAATGAAATATTTTCAAAGGGAGGGGCATTCGTACTCTTTTCACAAAAGGAAATGCAAAAGTCGAAGTACTTGTGCAGATGATCAAATACCGGTTTATTCTCGAAGGGGACCAAAATATTCTTGTTTACCTCGGCCACCGACATGGCAAAGCGAATATTCTGGATTAGCTTAAGCGGCAGGTTGAAAATCCTTTTTCTGGGAAAAGCGTCCTGAAGATCCGCGCAAATCTCTTCAACATCGGTTTTTTTAATCAGATAACCGCTTTCAAACAGGTCTATGTCATCATCCGTGATATCTCGTTTTCTTAGATCAACGGCCTCAACATTTTCAATGCCGAAGGCGGAGTAATAATCCAGATATTTAAAATCCCCGCCTATGACGTTGTCCGATAACCTGATCCATTTGTTGGGTATTCCATAGCTGTCCGCAACAACCAATCCATGCATGGCAGACGACAGAATTACCTTGCATTCGCATATTTCCCGGCAAACTTTCCTGACATCATCAAGAACTTCAATGATCCTGAAGCTCTTGTTTTTTAATCTTATGTTATTTAAAAACCCGCTATCTTTATCAACGTAATGAGGGATGATGCCAACATCGTATTTCTTTTCCGCGCCCTCGACCGGAATGGCCTGCGAAGCCAGCAATCCCGGATCACCCAGAGCGACATTCCCCAGATCCTGGCCTAAAATTTTTTCACACCTTTGTTTTGAGAGCCTGCCTCTAAGAGCATGAATATTTACTTTCTTAATGAAATATTCCGGTCTTGCCTCCTCGTTATCCTTGATGAAGCCCGATCCCCAGATATCAATGTATTCATGATATGAATATTTTTCACGTTTTTTGTCATCAATGATGTTGTGCAGGATGCTTCCAATCGCCACCAGGTTCGAACTGCCAAAACCTGTTACCTGGTACTCTACCCCCATGTAGCCGACGATGTCCCTGTTTAAGGAATCACCAAGATTCGGCACTCTGTCATAATATGCAAGTTTAATCACGAAATTGTCTTTCTCATCGGCGCAGGACCATCCGGCAATTACCAATTTGCGCCATGCCTTAATGCAAATGCGTATGAATGCCGCGTGGCGGAGTCTGGAGCACGCATTGACATTCTTGAGAATATCACAATCGAAATGAGGAAATCGTCCGGGACGGCTTGTGCAAAACCAGGTTACAGCGCGGACTTGCGGCAAAAAAAAACAGGTGGGGCGATTATCAAACTATAAGACATGCTGCTGTATTCGGGCAAAAACTATCAGCATAACTGATGCCTCGAAAAGGAAATAATACAGGTGGGGGAAAGAGGCTGGTTGAGAGATAGCCAGGCTACAGTCCGCGTGTCCGGCAGATCCGGACCATGACGGCCTGCGTTTCGCTACTGTAATGGGTTATTATATACGCCCCCCGGAAAATGCTTTGCCGGACAGTTAAAAGAGAGTACCATGCTCAATTTCTTCAAGAGAAAGAACACGCTGGTCATGACGCTTCTGGCCAAGAACGAAGGCGACATTATCAGGGAAAATATTGAGTTCCATCTCCGTAGCGGAGTGGACTATATCGTCGCCACGGACAATGCCTCAACCGACGGGACGAGAGAAATATTCCAGGAGTATGAAAGAAAGGGACTGCTTCGCCTTATCGATGAACCAGGAGATGACAAGGATCAAAAAGCATGGGTTAATCGCATGGGCGAACAGGCGGTCAACGACCTGAAAGCTGATATCGTCATTCATAATGACGCGGATGAGTTCTGGATCTCCAGGTCCGGAAATCTAAAAAAGGACTTGTGCTCACACCGGGACGCTGACGTTTTTATAGTGGAGCGGGTGAACGTCATTCTGGAAGACCGGGAAGGAAAAGAGAATTTTCCCAAAGACGCAATATATGCCGTCGTCGAACCTTTTGATGCGGCTGATGTCCAGGAAAGATCAAAAAAGGATAATTTATATTATTACACGCTTGGCCCGAAAATAGCCTTCAGGTCAAAAGCCGGTTGCTTGAGGGTCGTTCAGGGGAATCACGCGATTGAAAATCAGGGCGCGAGCATCAGGCAGAAAGCGATTGATAACGTAAAGATATACCATTTTCCGGTCAGGAGTAAAAAGCATTTTGAGAAAAAGGTTGCGGAGAACGGCGTGGCTGTGGCCAGGAACGCCAGGCTGAACGAAACCCAGAGCTGGCATATCAAACGGTGGTACCATGCTTACCTCGAGGGCAGGCTGGACGAAGAATACAAAAAATTAATCATCAGCAAGGACGAAGCGGCGCGGCTTGTTGCCGCAGGTAATGTGGCGAAAATCGATGCCTCGAAGATGATCAATCGACTTAGCGTGCGAATATAAACCTGGAACACAAGAGGAAGTAATGTCGCCCGAAGAAAGACAGGCAAAGCTGATTTTGGAACACGTTGACCATGAAGAAGAAACTTATTCTGACGGTCAGGACATAGAGGAAGAAATAACAAGGATAGTCAGTTCCGAAGAAAAAGCGGAAGCTATTAAAAACAAGCTGGAAGCCGACCCCTCCTGGGCGGTGCTGGCCCATCTGTCGCCGGAAAGAGAGAATCTCTTAAGCTGGTATCCCTTCAGGAAAGACGCGAGCCTGCTTGAGGCAGGCGCCGGTTTTGGAGCTCTTACCGGTCTATTTTGCCGCAGGGTAAAGAAGGTAACCGCGATCGAATTGACCGGGAAGAGGGCCGAGGCGACCGCCGCCCGGCACGGCGAATTCGCAAATCTCACGGTAATAGCGGGAAGCCTGGCCAGGATCAGCCTGAAGGAAAAATTTGATTATGTTGCCGCAATCGGGGTCCTGGAATATGCCGGAAGGTATGAGGAGTCAAGCGACCCCTTCCTGGGCTTTTTAAAAACACTGAGATCATCCCTCGCCGAAGGCGGCACTCTCATTCTGGCCATAGAAAACAGGTTCGGCTTGAAGTATTGGGCCGGCGCCAGGGAAGATCATACCGGCCGGCTGGCGGAATCCATCGAGGGATACCCTCACCAGAAGGCGACGCAGACATTTTCCAAGGGCGAGATCCGGGATCTGCTGGAAAATGCAGGTTTCAAGAGAATGGAATTTTACTATCCCTTGCCGGATTACAAGTTCGCGCTTGAAATATTTTCTGACAGCTATCTGCCTACAATCAACCACAATGTCCGCACGGGGATTTACCCTTATCCGGATCTTTGCCGGCCCCGGGAGTTTTTTTTCGATGAGAAACTGGTCAACGACTCTCTGGTCAAGGAAGGCAAGTTCGGTTTCTTCGCCAATTCATTCCTGATCTTTGCCAGGGCAAAACAGTGATTGTGTACGTCAGACATAATACCCGAAGGAAAAAAGAATTTCGGCTGCTGACGACCATCGAAAAGGAAGGAAACACCCTTTTTACGTATAAAAAAGCGGCCGTAAAGGAAAGTGAAAGCTTCTTGCTCTCGCTCCTGGATAAATACAGGTATTTATCCGGCGCGAATTTTCCCTTCCGGGTTTTAAAGCCTGAGGAGACATCTCAGGGCATAAAATTTCACTATCTGAACGCCAAATCCCTGGATGCTCTCCTTTATGAGGCGATCCAGTCCAGAAGCAAGACGCGCGTGCTTCAGGTATTCCTGGATTACAGGGAAATACTGGACAGGATACCAACGGAAACCACTACCCTCGGAAACGGAGAATTCGAAGAGTATTTTGGCAAGGAAAAAAACGGAGGAAGTTTTGAGTGTCTGCGGATTGGCTGCCTGGATCTTACTCTGGAAAACATTTTTCAGGATGGGAAAGATTATTGCCTCATGGACTATGAATGGACCTTCGAATTTCCCATACCTAAAAATTACGTTATTTACAGAAGCCTCCTGCTCGCTTATTCCAAATATTTCCCCAACCGCTTGAACGAGATCCTGCCGTTTGAAGAGGTGGCAAAGGAGTTCGGTATCAACAGCGGCGAAAAGGAGCTTTATCTAAATTTCGAATGGGTCTTCCAAAACAGGACGCACAAGAACGTACTGCCGTTCAACGAATATGTCTCGGCGCACGAACCCTTCTTGCAGTCGCGCTACAATTTCCCCACGCTGGCGGACAAACATGACCAGGTGGCGGCGCGACTGGAAAAGGAAATTGCTGAAAAGCTGCAGCTGATGGAGAAAAATAATGCTTTGCAAAAAGAAGTTCAGGAAGCGGCTGGCGAGATTGACAGGATACATGCCTCCGTGAGCTGGCGGATAACCGGGCCGGTCAGACGCGCGAGAGTGATCGCTCACAGATTTTTCATGCTGGGCAGGAAATTCAGGACGGCATCCCTTCTTCTTCTCGTTTCTTCGCAGAAATTCAGAAAGAGATGCCGGGAGAGCGGCCTCCTGGAGAGCATCCGGCATTCAGTGAATTTTGTGGGAAAGAACATGGCCAGCCCCGGCGAAGCCATGTCGGCGATCCTCGCGGAAGAGAGAAATCTCGAACTTTATCAACAGTGGATTGCCACAAACGAAAGCCTGGACCCTGAGAAAATACAGGCGGAGATCGAAAATTTTGCCTATAAGCCAAAAATCTCCGTGATTGTCCCTGTATACAACGTGAAGCTAAAGCTTCTAAATGAATGCATCAGATCGGTGACGAGTCAATATTACGACAATTGGGAGCTTTGCATATATGATGACGCTTCCACGGAAAGCAATACAAAAAAGTGTTTGCGGAAGTGGAGCAGTTATGGTGATGAGAGAATCAAAGTGCGGTTCGGCCGGAGCAATATGCATATATCGGGGGCCTCTAACGAAGCGCTGAAGATGGCGACCGGAGAATTCGTCGCCCTGCTCGATAACGATGATGTCCTGGCTAAACATGCGCTTTTCGAGAGCGTAAAACTGTTAAACGAGCGTGAGGAAGCGGACTTCATATATAGCGACGAGGACAAGCTCGACCTAAAAGGGCGCCGGTGCAATCCTTTCTTCAAGCCTGACTGGTCCATCGACCTTTTTCTCTCGGCGATGTACACATGCCATCTGGGCATTTTTCGCAAGGCGGTTATTGACCGGATAGGCGGATTCAGGAAGGGCTACGAAGGTTCGCAGGACTACGACCTGGTTCTGAGGGTGATCAAGGAAGTTGATGAAAGAAACATACTTCATATTCCTAAAATCCTTTACCACTGGCGCATGCTCGAGACGTCAACCGCCTTGAACTCGCCCGCGAAAATGTACGCGTATGAAGCTGCGGTCGCGGCCCTTAACGATTATCTGCGAAGAAACGGCATTGCGGGAGAGGCCGTGCATGACTCTTCGCTGGGCTTTTACCGGATAAAGTATCGGATCAAGGGCAATCCCCTGGTGTCCATCATTATCCCGTTCAAAGACAAACCGGGCATCCTGAAGAAATGCCTGGAGAGCATCCTGCAAAAAACCGGCTACGGCAACTATGAAATATTGCTGGTCAATAACCAGAGCAGGAAGCGGGAGACTCTGGAATATCTGGAGGAAATAAAAAATAACGGAAAAACGAGAATTCTGGCTTATGACCATGAATTTAATTTTTCATCAATTAACAATCATGCGGCCCGCAAGGCAAACGGGGACTATTTAATTTTTCTGAATAATGATACGGAGGTAATAGACGGAAACTGGCTGGAAAACATGCTCCAGCACGCGCAGAGAAAGGAAGTCGGCGCCGTCGGCGCCCTTTTGCTTTACCCGGACGATACTATCCAGCACGCCGGCATCGTCGTCGGGTTGGGAGGCACGGCCGGCCACGTTCATCATGGCATCTCCGTGGAAGACCCTGAATACGCCGGCGTGATGAGGGTAGCAAGGAATTATAGCGCTGTCACCGGCGCCTGCCTGATGGTAAAGAAAGATTTGTTTTTCAGGGTTAACGGGTTTGACGAGAAAGATTTCTCTATCGCTTTCAATGACGTCGATCTATGCCTGAAGTTGAGGGAACTTGGATATCTGATCGTCTATACGCCATACGCGAAACTGTACCATCATGAGTCGGTATCCAGAGGCTACGATATGGAAATGGCGGAGAGCAACCCGGAGAGGTACGAAAAATTCACGGAGGAACAAAACCGGCTTAGGGAGAAATGGGCCCACGTCATAATGCACGATCCTTACTATAATCCCAACCTGCCCAGATGAATCTCCATCCCAGAATATGAGCCTGAAATTCCTACTGTTCTTTTTCCTTATCAACGTGCTTCCCGGGCTGGCTCTGGCCTTCCGCCTTACACGGGACAGGCATGGCATCGGGTTAATCGACAGGCTTATTATCGGTTTAATCCTTTCGCCGCTGATACTGGTGCTGATTTCATTCGTGGAGGAGTTTTTCCGCGTACCACAAAGCGCCCCGGTCCTCGGGGCGAACCTGGCCCTCCTCGGGGTTGCGAACATATTTCTGCTGGTCAGATATTTCCCCCGCAAAGAGCATTATGCTTTGCGGCTGAGCTGGCTGAAGGGGTTTGCCTATGCCCTGTTCGCGGCGCTGGTCATTTTCCGGGTGCTGCCCGCCCTGGATCTGCTGGCGCCCATTTTGCATGACCCCATCGCCCATAGCGAATGGCTTAAATATCTGAACACCAATCATTTCACCACCACGGAACAATGGTATCCTCAGGGACTGGCATATTATCTCAATTACTATGCCACTTTTTTTGATTTTGCCTACCCCAGAATAATCCTGATCGGCACCAATTTCCTGGTTTCCCTGTTTCCCGTCAGCCTTTTTTACCTGGGAACGCTCGCCTTTCGCAGCAAAGACAGATGGATGCTTCTTCCCTTGATCATGTTCGTGCTGGCGGCGCGCATGCGTCAGCCCAACAATTTTTATTACACCGCCGGCAAGAATTCCATGATCCTGGCATTTACCGTGACCCCGTTGCTGCTATATATGGCGGCCAGCGTGAAAGACAGGCGGGACTATATTCTGGCCGCCATGCTTGTGTTCGCCTCGTTCATTATTCATTACCCCACCGGCATCCTGCTGATCATCATATTCTTCACGATCAATCTCCCGCACGTCTTCGACTTTGGCAAGAAAAAGATATTAATTGGCCAGACGGTCAATTACGTCACAGGTCTGGCCGTAATGGCGGCGCTCGGGATAGTCTCGCTGGTAAAGATACTGCCTGTATATTTAAATCATCCGCTGGTTGGCGGAACGGAAGGCGGTTCCGGTTACGAGTTCGCCTGGACTCACATATATTACGATTTTATCAAGTGGGAAATGGATATTTTTGGCATGACCGCCATGCTGGCGTTCATAGCCGCGTTATCCGCCTTCGCGTTTGTCAAGGATGAAAATAAAAAGTTCCCCGCCAAAATTCTGATGTCTTACGCGGCGATATATCTTTTGGGCTGGTTGATTACCATGAAGAATCCGACGGTGGCAGAATTTTTTAATCTGGAAGTGCGCCACTTTTTCGTTTTCATCCTGGTAATTTTTATTTCCTGGTATGCCTACTACTTTTTGGACAGGACGGTGTTGAATCTGAAGCGGCAGGCAGTAATCGGCCTCACGGTGGTGATGTTGCTGGGGATTCTTTTTCTGAGCGACGGCTGGCAGGAGTATCGGCGTTACCTGACGATGCAGGAAAAATTTCAAACCGTAAAGACGGAGGATATGGACGCGTTTGATTTCATAAACAGCAATATCAATGATGACAGGAAATTCCTCATCCAGATGGCCGCCGGACATTACGTCGCGGGGGCCGACAGCGGCGTCTGGATTCCCTCATTCACAGACAAGCAGGTGGAGGCTTCCTGGCTGGAGTTTTCCAGCCCCCGGGCCTTTGACGTTTATGATCTCTATCTTTCCCTGGCCAAAAACGGCAGCGACGCCGAGACCATAAGCGCGCTTTATTGCGGCCACGGCGTTGGCTACGTCTTCTTTGGATCCGAACAAGTCCATTCGGATAACATGGACGAAGAAACCCTGGCGAACAGCGATTACTTCGAAAATATTTTCAGCAACGGGGCGACCATTTTCAGGATAAAGCCGTTAAGCTGCCCCAACGATGCCGCCGGCCTTGGCTGAATCGCTCAGTCCGGTTGATTTCCTTCATCAGGAATCAAGGGGATAGACGTCTGCCGGTCGGCCGCAGCCCGTGACAGCAGCTCCGTGGCGCAGGGGGGCAGATCCGCCAGAAGATCCATGGTCCCGGGCTCCATCTCGCCGGTTTCACCCCGGGTATTCCCGTCCTTAAGCCAGTTGAGAGCCGCCAGGATGCGCGCCTGCCGGGGATCGCCGCCCGTCGCGGCCAGGCGCTGATAAGTGTCGATCAATGAATCCAGGCAGCGCTGGGGCCGGTAGTTGACGGTGTCGAAGTACGCGTCCTCGCCGGCAGCCATCCGGAAGATCAGATCGTCCGGCGCGGTGCGCCTGGCCTTGAGGCGGCGCCGCTCGCCAAGCAGGCGGGGCAGCGAAACGAGGTAGGACGCTATCGTCGACAGGTTGGCGCGGATGAAGCGGCGGCGGATGAATGTGCGCGCCAGCAGGCGCGATATCCGGGAAGCTGCAATCCGCATTGTCAGCAGCGGGCTTTCGAAAGTGCGGGTGACGATCATCAGGGTGTTGAGCTCGATCAGGCGGTATTTGAACGACAACGATTCGTGCCGGGTGATGCCGGAATGCATATGCAAAACGACAGCCTCCGGGACGGTCAGAAAACTGTAGCCCTGGCTGGCGGCGCGCATGCACCAGTCGGAATCTTCAAAGTAGAGGAAGTAATCCTCATAGAGGGGTCCGACGGCGGCCGGTTTGAAAAGGTCGGTCCTGAGCAGGGCGGCCCCGAAGCAGACACCGGCGACCTGATCGCGGCTGTCGTACTGCCCCAGGTCGCACTGGCCGATGCCGCGGTTGAAGGAGGCGCCGGTGGGAGGCATGACTATGCCGATAGCGTCGATGACGCCTTCATGGGCGCTGGACATCATCTTGGGGGCGACACCGGCGACTCCGTCGCCGGCGTCGCCCAGCGCCTCGGCCATCTTGATGAGCGCCTGGCCGGTGAGCACCGCGTCGGTATTCAGCATCAGCACGTAAGGTTCAGTGAGCCGGGCTAGGCCCAGGTTGACCGCGGCCGCGAATCCCCCGTTTTCCGGTAATTCGATGACATCAACTCCGGGAAAATCCCGGCGCACGCTCTCGATGACGCCGTCGCCGGAGGCGTTGTCCACAAGGACCACTTTCACGCGCACCGGCCCGCTGCTTTGCAGGATGGATTTCAGGCAACGCTCAAGCATTTCCCGGGGCGAGCGGTAGTTCACGAGGACGCAGCCGACCCCGGGAAGCCCGGAGCTTTCACCGGCGGGCGTCTGTTGTTGAATCAAGATTATTCCCCTCTCCGGAATGAATGTCCGACCATTCCCGGAAAGGGGATTGTCCTGCCTGCCTTCATGATGGATCCTTTAAGGGAAACGGGGCTTGTTCCTGTCGAGGCCGTCAAATCATACCTCAAGGGGCCGGCCGGAAAAAGCTGGAACCCCGATGCTGCCTGCGTCCAGGCGCCCTGTAAATCCACTTCGACCGTTTATATCAGCTTGCGGGCCAGCTTCCAGTAGGCCGCCGACACGGGATTGGCGATCTTCGTCAACCGTGACTCCCGCAGGTCAGCGAATCCCATGCGGCTGGTCCAAAAGGCCGTCGCCTCGCTGTCGCCGGTCTGCCGCAGCAGCTGCACCTGGCGGCGCTTGCGGTTAATGGCGTCAAAGTTGCGGATCAGGTAAAGATATCCCCTGAGCTTCTGCCTGAACCAGCCCCCCGCAACCGAATAAGCCAGCATGGCCGTCTCGGCGCCCAGAAACGCCGGGGCCATCACCAGGAGGCTGCGGCCGCTGTAGTTCTTCAGGCTCATGACCAGGCGGTTGCGCTCCAGGTAATAGAACTTCTCCGGATTACGGCTGAAGGAATAGCTGTGGTGGATGCGGGACCGCGAGGCCAGCACTACCCGCCAGCCGGCCAGCCGCGCCCGCCAGCCCAGGTCCATGTCCTCCTGGTACATGAAAAAGTCCTCGTCCAGGAGGCCGATCTCCTCCAGCGTCTCGCGCCTGAGCAGCAGCGCCGTGCCGCTGGCAAAAGGCACGTCGGCGACTTCGGGGAACTGGCCCCTGTCAACCTCCAGGTAATGCCCGCAATAACCGAACCCCAGATAGTGGGCCTCGTTGCCGGCGCTGTTGATCCGCTCGGGTTCGCCGTCCAGATAGATCATCGATTGGCAAAGGCCGATGCGAGGGTCCGAATCGGCCGCGGCCACCAGTTCCCTCAGCCAGTCCGGATCAGCCGTGGTGTCGTTGTTTACCAGAACGAAGTAACGGGCTGTCCCCTCGAGCGCCCGCTTGAGCCCGGAATTGCAGCCGCCTGCAAACCCGGTATTGCGGCGATTCTGGATGATTTCGACCTGGGGGAACTCTTTCTTGATCAGAGCCACAGAGCCGTCAGTGGAAGCGTTGTCCACCACCATGACCCGGTAATCGGGGTAGTCCAGTCTGAGAAGGGAGCCCAGGCAGGCCGGCAGGAAGTCCTGACCGTTGTAATTGGGCACGATGACATCCACCTGGGGTTTTGTGTTCGCATATTCCATCATTGTGAGGAAGCAAACAGCGCTAATCTCTAATCCGCCCGGGGCAGGCGCGCCACCAGGAGGATATCCTGCTGCAGATACATCCATCCCCGGTAAAAGAGATCCCGGCGCTCGGCTTTGCCGGCGATTGCCTGGGCCGCTCCGAGAACCAGGGGATGTGACCCCAGCCTGGCCAGCAGCCGCTTGCCCCCGGTGTAGTGACCGCACAGGCGGTGGGCTGCCATGACTTCCAGGCCGGCGTCCGCCATTGCCTGGGCCACCCGCCGCTCGGTGGTTGGAAATGCGTGGGTGTAGTCACAGTTCCAGAAGTGCTTGCCCATGGCCATGGCATCCGGGAACAACATGGCGGCCACTCCGTCATCGGCCAGCAGGCCGGCGCAGTCCGCCAGCAGCCTGTGTACCTCATGGCTCCCTTTCAGGTGCTCCAGGAGGTGGGCGCTGTAAATGAGGCCGAATCCCCCCTCCGGCGCCGGCATGGTGACGGGCGGCACGCTGGCGCATGTCACCTCGATGCCGTCCTGCTCGAGCATCCGGCACTGTTCGTGATCAGCCTCCAAACCCTGATAGGGATGACCGTGCTCATCGCAGAGCCGGGCGAAGAAGCCCTTGCCGACTCCCAGCTCCAGCACAGGGGCTTCTGCAGGCAAGTGCCGCTCCAGCAGGCTGTAAATGAGCCTGTTTTTCGCGGCAATGCGCTCGGCGCTGCCTTCGATCTCTTTTGTGGAGAAGTAATATTTATAGTAAGACATTTACGCTTCACCCGGCCCCGATTTCGGGGACACAATACTAAATTATCTCAACCTCAGCTTACCTTCGGCGCCCGTCCGCGGGTGGCTACCACCAGCAGCGCCAGCAGCACCTTGACCATGTAATATACAGAGCGGAAACTGTTTATGGACGAGCGGCCGCCGCCCCGCTGGCGCATTCGCACCGGAATCTCCCTGATCCGGCAGCGCGCCATGTGGGCCACCATCAGCGCCTCGACCTCTGGATAGTCGCGGGGGTAGTCATGGGCGAAGTGCTCGATGAGGCGGCGGTTGATGGCGCGGAATCCCGAGGTGGCGTCCGTCAGCTTCTGGCCCACCATCAGGGAAAGCATTCTGGAAAAGAGCGCCGTGCCCAGCCGCCTGCCCGCCGAGCCGCTGTAATCATTCTTTTCCAGGTAGCGGGAGCCTACGGTCATGTCGCATTCACCTCGCAAAATCGGTTCCAGAAGCAGCCGTACTTCGCGGGGGTCGTGCTGGCCGTCGCCGTCCACCTGCACGGCTATGCCGTATCCCTTCTGCGCCGCCAGCTTGAAACCGGTCTGCATGCTGCTGCCGATTCCCAGGTTGTATGGCAGGCTCAGAAGCTCCGCTCCGCTTTCCAGAGCTATTCGGGGAGTCTCATCGGTGGAGCCGTCGTCCACCACCACGACGCCAGCAGCCGGCAGGGAGGACTTGACCTCGCCGATGACGCCGGCCAGGGCGTCAGCCTCGTTATGGGCCGGTATGATTATCAGGACGCTGGATTCATCCATTGCCGGTCTCTCCCTCCGGGGCCGGCACGGCGCGGTCGAAGAGGTAGAAGACCCCGCCCGCCAGGCTCACGGCCGTCATCACCATCACGCTCAGCAGGGACATCGAGAGCGCCTGGCCGGCGCCAACCCCCACCTGGCTGAAAAGGACCACCCAGGCGCTTTCCCTGACCCCGAAGCCCCCAATTGAGATTGGCAGCATGCTCACAGCCAACACCACGGGGATGAAAAGAAAATAGTACATCACGGGGATTGTTATTCCCAGCGCCAGGGCCAGCACGTAGACGGTCAGGATATGCAGGATCTGATAAGTAAAGGAGACGGCAAGCACCACTGCCAGCGTCCGCGGCAGGCGCTTGAATTCATTCAAAGAGAAGTAAAAGCTGCGCAGGTGACGTCTCAAACCCAGCGGATCCATCCTGAGAAGGGGAAAGCGGCCCAGTCGCCGCGCTGCCCGCTCGCTGGCGAAGAAGGCCACCATGGCAAGGGAAACGATGAACATTCCCAGGATCATGAACGCGTATTGCACCGGCAGGTCCTTAAGCCCCCAGAGCATGGCGATCATGGCCAGAACCAGCAGCGCCACTGTCGAGCTGACCCGGTCCAGAAACACGGAGCCGGCGGCCTCCGGGGGCCGCGACGATGCCCGCGAAAGTTTGAAGGCCCGCACCACGTCTCCGCCCACGCTGGTGAGCATGAGGTTGTTGAAGAACAGCCCGATGTAAAAAAGCGAGGTCAGGTAGAGATAGGAAACGGGCCTGCCCATCACCGTCTGCCCCTGGGCGCGCACGATCAGGAGCCATTTGGAGACGCTGACCATGTTGGTCACCAGGAAAACGAAAATGCCCAGCGCCAGCAGATCCCCCTGCACCTGGATGAGGGTCTGGCCGGTCTGGGCAAGGTCTCCGCTGAAGCCCAGCTTCAGAAACAGGGCGGCCAGCAGGCCGGCGCTTACCGCTGCCCTGAAGGGCCTGGAACCAAGAATTCGCTTCAGCCGGCCGCTCCGCCCGCCATTGCTGATTCCCTCATGCCTGTTCATCAGAGACGTTATCGGGCGGACTATTCCCCGATTCCTTCCTGGCCTTCCTCAGGTCGCGGTCCAGAAGCGCAACTTTCTGCGCCAGCATCTTGCTCTGGTCGGTAAGACGGGACACCAGCAGCGAGAAGTGCATGGCCATCACGAAAAGGAAGATCATCGCCATCAAAAACAGCAGGTTCGAGGGGGTAGCGATGCCAACGGCTCTGGACATGAACAGCAGCGGCCTGTCCCACAGCGCCAGCGCCAGGATGACCATCACCGTAAGGAACCAGAGCAGGGAATACTGCTCTTTGAGTTTCTTCCGCCGGATGAGCTGAAACACAACCAGGATCAGAAAGACCGAGACGGCGACGGCGATTATCTGGATTCTGCTTATGAGAGCACCTCCGGGGTTGATTCGAAACAAATTGCGAAATGTGAGATATTCTATTTTATAGAAAATACGGGGGCGGGGAAACGGCAGGGAGCCCGGTCTTCTTCCTGCTTCATCACGACGGGAGGAAAATGGCAGAAAGGCAGAAGGTTTCGGTCATCACCGGCGCGGCCGGATTCATCGGTTCTCATCTGTGTGATTTCCTGCTGGCCAGGGGCCACCGGGTCATCGGTCTGGACAACCTCAATACCGGCACCCTCCGCAACCTGGAGCACATTGATTCCCCGGACTTCGTCTACATGAACGTGGACATCACGGATTTCATCGAGATAGACGGCCAGGTGGATTATGTATATCACATGGCCAGCCCCGCCAGCCCCGTCGATTATCTGCAGATCCCGCTGCATACCCTGAAGGTCGGCGCCGTGGGCACCCGCAACGCCATAGGCCTGGCCAAGTGGAAGCGGGCCCGGTTCCTGCTGGCCTCCACCTCCGAGGTGTACGGAGATCCGGAAGTCCACCCCCAGAGCGAGGACTATTGGGGGAACGTCAATCCCATCGGACCCAGAAGCGTGTATGACGAGGCCAAGCGATACGCCGAGACTACTACCATGGCCTACCAGCGTCAGCAGGGAGTGGACACGCGCATCATCAGGATATTCAACACTTATGGTCCCCGGATGCGGCCGCACGATGGCCGGGCTGTACCGACCTTCATCCGCCAGGCCCTGGAGGACAAGCACCTGACCGTGTTCGGCGACGGCAGCCAGACCCGGAGCTTCTGCTACGTATCCGATCTCGTGGAGGGTATTTACCGGGCGATGATGAGCGGCTACCACTTTCCGGTGAACCTGGGCAACCCGGCCGAATACACGATTAGAAAGCTGGCGGAACTTATTATCGAGATCACCGGCAGCAAGAGCGACATCATCTATCAGGCGCTCCCTACCGACGACCCCAGGCGGAGGCGGCCGGACATCTCCCTGGCGAAAAAGCTCCTGGACTGGGAGCCCACCTTGAAAGTGGAAGAGGGCCTGACGCACACCATATCCTGGTTCAAGGAATATCTGGCCGAGGAGCAGCTGCGGTGATACCGGTTCAGACGCCGGGTATCTCCGCGGGGGTCGGCTTTGCCGTTTCTGCAGGAGCGCGGGTGCGCCGATTCATGGCTGACTAAAAAGCCTGTTCCCCGACCGTTAAACAAGGACCGTTTATCCGGGCGGTTTTTGACATCTGCCCGCCTGTTCTTCTTCCCCGCCCTGACTTAGACCGTATATAATGGTACGCACGCGGAGGCTTCGCCGCCCTGGCAAGAGGCTCTGGAATGGGAGATGTTGAGTTTATCGTATGGAGACCTCAGCCGGCCCGGGCGAATGCGATATGGTATCGGGATCGGCAGGCATTTTGATATCGGGCGGATGTGGCGTAGCTGGTAACGCGTCGGCTTCCCAAGCCGAAGATCGCGGGTTCGAATCCCGTCATCCGCTCCAATACTTTCCCCCTGCTAATGCGGCATTATTAACTTGCCGGGTTGCCGTCGGACTAGATTCCCCTTCTCTCTTTCCCCACACTATTCCCCGCATACTCGAAGGATTTTTGTCTATGGCAGCCTGTCTCGGATCAATTTCGCTTAAAAAGGGAACCTTATCTGATAGACTAAATTATTCCCTTGCAAGCATAATTATTGTTGGAGAAGCCTTTTGCCAAATAAAGCGTCACCATCGCCTGTTTATCCTAATTCTCCCCTTGTCGAAGTAGCTTGTGAAATTCGTTTTCCGGGAGAAATGTCGGTTGAGTGCAAGAGAGACATCTTTTTTTCGGCCATTAGACAAAAGTATCCTAAAATTTATGTCCCGAAATCCAGCGAGGGCAAGCCAATGTCTCTTGAGCCCTATCGGTTTCAAAATGAAGAGGATACTGCTGGTGTGGGCTTAGCTATTAACAGTTTTTCCTATTACGAAAAGCAATACCAAGGACATGAAAAATTTATTAAAGAGTTTATGCGTCTTGCGAAAATTCTAGAAAAGATTGTGCCTCTAAATAAGTTAAATAGGGTAGGTTGGCGATATATAAATATAATCCCCTTTGTTCGCCAAGATCAGGAAATTCCTTTGGACAGTTTTTTTTCAATTTCCGTAGAGGTACCTAAAGGAAATAAAAGCAAGTTTGAAAATATCAGTCTCGTTTTAGCAACTAGAAATACGAGCGATACAATCGTTACAAGATTACAAACCGTTCAGAACACAGAGGATGACCGAGAAGCTTTCCTTCTCGATTTCGATTATTCGATACAACAGAATCTTGTTTTTTCCAAACTTCGGTCAAATCTAAAAACCGCTCATCAAGAGACCAGTGGCTTATTCGAAAATTTGATAACTGAGGAATATAGAGAATATCTGAGAGGTGAACAACAATGAATATCGGCTTTGCAGAAGTGAATGAACTCGAAGCTGAGATTGCTCCTTGCTTGTTTCGATTATCTTCGAGCAGATTTAATGAAATTATTCCGACTGAGACTGCAGCCGATATCATCGATGCTCGTGAAATGTTTCAGAATAAAGTGATTGAAAGCATTCCAGCTTGGCGTTTTAAAGATGATGGTCTGTCTCTAAAGGCTAATAAGGCTATTTCTATTTACGTTTGTCGTGTAATGAATCATTATTGTGCTGAGAATGAGTCTTTGAACATTTATGCCGTTGGTGAATCGTATGCCGCTGCAATCGAAGCTTTTAAGCACCATTTAATCTATTTATATCAACACTATAAATCATTAAGTTGGGATGACGTTACGGGTGAGGCAGAGTGTCTTAAACAATCTTATAATGATTTATTTGTTGAGGATTAATGAATATAGAACGTGCAACAATACTAAAAAATTTACCAAAAAAGGGTTTTAAAAAAAACACCGGAAAGCACCATATTTATTTTCATCATTACTATAGGGGAAAAGAAACGGGACCTTACACATTTGTATCACATTCGGCAAAAGATAAGACCGTGGGTTCACCGTTGATAAAAAAATGCGTCAGCAACTTCGTTTGGATGGCAATCGACAAGTTGTAGATTTGTGTAACTGTCCTTTATCTGAAGACGATTACAATGAAATACTCATTGGCAAAAATGTCTTTCCACAAAGAGATTAATTACAAGCTCTGATTCATTCTTTTTTCCTTGAGGGTTTTTGTTTCAATAGTCTTCGAGCCTTCCACGATTTTAATTTCATCATCGGTAAGATCATAAAGCTCATATACTAGGCGGTCGATCTGGCGGTCGGTGGCGTCGATCTGGCGCTGGAGAGTGGTTTTGGCGTGGCCTGTTTTGGCTGACTGGAGCTGCTTGTTTAAATCGAGCATGCGGTTGACTAGTGCGACCATTTGGTCGTGGCGGGATTTGTCGGCGGGGTCGGAGAAGTTGATTTCACGAATGGGAAGCTCTCCAAAGTATTGTTTTGTGCACGTTATCCACCCGCCGCGAAACTTATTACTAATTGATTTGAGTTTCCAAAAAAGCAGTTTGGAATTTATCAAACCTAGCAAATATTTTTCATTAAGCGATTTATCTTCATTTAGTAGACGTATGCTAAAACCAGCGCTCGCCATGACACAGTATTTTAAGTTGTTCGTTATTGGTGCAGCCAAGCCACGATCTGCTAAAAGCGGAACAAGCAGGTCGGCGCATTCGTGAACATTAAGATTCCTGGGGGCACTATATCCAAACCAGCTTCTGAATTGCTTTCTTTGTTCCAGTTTGTCCTTGTTGGCCAGCAAATATCTGTATGCCATTGGCCAATGTTCTTTCAATTCAATTTCATCAAACAGACTGTATCCGGAAGACCCTACTGTGTAAGGGAAGATCAAATGTTCGCTGTTCCGGGGTCTGAAATTGTAACGAGTGAAATCTGTCGCATAGAGAGGCTGTCTGAGAATTTCGGGCTCAATTTTTACTTCATTGCCATCTCTAGAGAAATATGTTCCATCGGTTTCATTAAGACAAAATATGTGGTCCGCGCCCGTACTCGTACCACGAGACATCGCGGCGGGTAGGTCAAGAAGACGTTTACTCCCTGTATCCAGTTTTTCCAAAAGGGCCTTTGTTTTATCGTCAACGAAGGTCCAAACTGCTTCACCCAATAATTTTGCTGACAAAATGATGACTTCTTGTTTTTCCATAAGGTGGTTGGGTTCAGCAAGTTCATAGCGGATATTGTTTGGTCGCGACATATCCAAGAACAAAAGGCATGTATACGTTGTCGCGTTTTGGAAAACTTGTCCGTGGCCAAAATCAACCAAGGCATCAATTACATTCATTTCAGACAAGAGCTTGCGTAAATTTTGGCCATAATCAGTAGTAAGAAATTTACTTGGCAAGATAAAACCCAATCTACCAGCTTTATTCAAAAGCCCAAGTCCACGTTCTACAAAAACCAAATAAATGTCGTAATTGCCTTTGCGGGCCGCCATATATTTTCCTTTATAGATCTCAACCTCGATCGGCGCCCATTCTTTCAGATTCTGTATGCGCACATACGGCGGGTTCCCAATCACCGCATCAAACCCTCCCGCCTTTATAATCTCCGGAAACTCATCTTCCCAGTTAAAGGCGTTAATCCGGTAGCGCTCTTCTTCATTCAAAAGCCCAAGCTGCTGCCCTTCATAAAAGTCACTTCCAATTAATGAATTTCCGCATTTGATATTACTTCTTAGATCAGGCAAGGCGCGTTCGTGAAAAAGAGAGAGATTCTTGCCGATGGTTTCCGCATTTTCTTCTTCTAGCACCTTCAATAGCAAGGAAAGCTTGGTAACCTCTACCGCCTGAGGGTCGATATCAACTCCGTAAATATTGTTTAGCAGGATGCGTTTCTTCTCGGGCGTTGTAAGCTGCCAGCCAGCCTTCCCTTGAAACAGGCGCGGATTCTTACCGGCAGCCCATTTCTCCGGTTTATTATCCGTGTACCAGTCCCGGTGCCAGTCCATCAGATATTCATAAGCGCCGATGAGGAACGAGCCGGAACCGCAGGCGGGATCAAGAATTCTCAGCTTCTCTGTTTGCTTAGGGGTCTTTCCTTCCAGGAGCTTGCCGACTGTGTTTTTTACAATGTAATCAACGATGTAAGTGGGCGTGTAGTAGACGCCGCCGGCCTTCTTTACCTCCGGCTTGTCCTCCACTACCGCTCGATGGCCAGCGGTTAAGCGGATTAATTTACCTAGAAACTGTTCATATACCTGGCCCAGAATATCGACGGGCAGGACCGAAAACTCATAAGGGCTTTCAGGGTAGTAAAGGGCTCTCAGGATTTCCTTGAGGGGCTTGTCATCGATGGCTAGGCTCAGGCTCAGCTCATCATGGCTTGGGCGCCCCTTTTCCTTGCGGAAGTGGAAAAGACCGGAGTTGTAACGATCGTCTGCATTTTGAAAGAGTTGGCAGAGGCGCAGGTAAACATTGCTGCCGTTTTGCAGTCCCTGAAGAACTCCGTATTCTTCAATGCCACGATCCTCGCAGATTCTTAGGAATATCAGCCGGTCGATCGTTGCCTGAACCACGTAGTTTAAATCGCGCTGGCTAAGGCCGGGATTGCGAAGTGCGATGTTGCGGGCAAGAAGATCACGCCAGCCCTCTATCTCCTTTAGAAATTCCTTGTCTACTTCGCCAGTTCCCCGCTTGGCCTTCGAAGATGAAACGTAGCGGTCAAAGCTTCCTTTAAGAACTGCCTCTTTCGAGAAAGTAGCGAAAATCTCTTCCATTTTGTCTGGGTATTCCTCGAAGTTATAAAAAGCTACCCGCCCTGCGCTGGCTTTGTCGTTCTGGGAAGGTTTGCTTCGGCAATCGAGGATGGCCAATTCTTCAAAGTCAGTAAGAATGGAAAGCGGCAGTTTGGAACTAAAGGCGTAGCGCCTGAGTTGAAAGTAGGGAGCCGGATCGCTCCTAAGATTAATAAAAGGTTTTTTTGCCTCTACAAAGAATTTCCGCTGCCCGCCGATGCGGAAGCAGTAATCAGGAGCTTTGGTAAGACCGCCGATCTTTATGGCGTCCTCATGGATAACGTCTTTGTAGGCTTCCGCATAGCCGGAGCGGTTATACATATCCCAGCCCAGGGCCTCGAAGAAGGGATTTATGAACTCATTGCGGGCCTGAGTCTCGTTGTAGCCGTGGCTCTTATATGAATCGAGGTTTGCGGAAAACCTTTCTACAAGCTCTTCGATTCGTCGGCGGGCGGCGTCGATGGAAATATTTTCAGTTGACATGCTGGGATTATATCACCGTTCCATGAACCCCTCGAATAGCTATAGCTTCCGGGCCGGCCCGGAAGCCTTAGACGGCTTCTGAGGGCTTCGAGGGGAGAGGTTCCGGGAACCAGCCGGAGCCTTTCCCTTTTTTAGCAAAGCATCCGGTTGCATTGCATCAACCCCCCCTATACTAATCCCTCCCTTTTTTTGTGGCGCATTCGCCTGCCGAACCTCAGCGGGCAGATAACCGGTGCCTGAGACGTATTTTTCAATCAAAAATCCCAGTCATCGTCATCGTCCGGCGCTGGCAGGTTCAAGCGGCTACGGGTGGCCGGAGTAAAACCGAGATCCTGGCATATGCGAAGCATGATCTTTTCCGCATCCGCTGCCACCTTTAAGGCCGGGTGAGCTCTAAGCGTTGGCTTCGAATCGTCAATGATTCCCTCTTGTTTGATAATCGCCCGGGCCTCCTTCCAGATGCCGATGTTTACGCAAAGCACTTCCAGCAGGCATGAATCCACCTCTGTGAGCCAGTAGCCCAAAGCGGCATAGTGCTGCCATGCCTGGCGTGCATCGCCGGTAAGATGCTTAGGACAACCGCCCAGAAGCGGCTTTGGCTTCGGCTCATTGTCCTTCAGCGGCCGCTTGCCGGGGTTGCCCTCAATAACTCTTAGAGCTGTTGGTTTCGGTTTTCTGCCTCGCATGGTTCCTGCCCTTCTGTAGTGATTGATGAAAGCCTCAAATCATACTTTACGCTTTAACATGACTCTACCAATTCAGCCTGACAAAAAAAGTCCAATTTCGCGGAAGTGTGCGCGCTCCTACTACATGCCCGATATTTTTGACGGCGGGAGGGATTGCCTACCCACTTCCCCCCATCGTCCGGTTTCACGGCCTGCCTAGAGCCGCTGAGAGCGATTCTGAGGCATTGGGCAGTGCTGACAAAGGTCCAATCTCCCGGAAAGGCGGGGACAGTCCAGACAGACGAACGCCTTACGCGCGCATCTATCACTCCCGTAAATTTCCCGTAATAACGGGAAAGAGGTTCATGCCGCTTTCTCCTTTCGATATGCCTCGAACAGTTTGAGCGCCAGCTTCTCCCGTAGCTCCAGAATCACCCGGAGCTTTTCGGCATCACCGGAATGATAGGCAACATGAAGCTCCTTATCCGCACGCTGCCATCTGGGATCTGTGCCCAGGTCGAAGCCGGCCGGCCAGGCCCGGGCGATTCTCGTGGTCGATGCGAGCAGCAGCACGTCGGCGTCGTGCTCGAAGCTGCCGGGCTCCGGGTACATGGTTCCCTCTTCGATGAGTTGGCCTGCCACTTCCCCGGTGAGGGCGGCAGGCAGACCCTCACCGGGCTGGTAATATCGCCGTTGCTCATCAGTCAGCGCCTCATATTGTTCGCGGGTGAAGGCGAGATGATCCATGAGCTCCGGCTTGTGGAATCGGATGGCGGTGATGAGCTCCGGCGGCGGAGCGCTGCCGGCGGGGCGCTTGAGATGGAGTTCATCCCCGTGGCGCTCAAGGGTAAACCCCAGGGCCGCGACCTGACTTAGGATGTCGTGAATGGCGCTCACAGGACATCGACCTCCGCCAGGGTGGTTTGTTCGGGTTCGGGGGGTGGTTCGCAGTCCTCGAAGGTGTTCATGTCTTCATGAAGGTGCTCAAGGTGTTCACTATGAGAATCTTGAGCACCTTCGGGGTTTTGTGAGCATCTTCGGGATGAATCTTCGGGAAGCTCCCACGCCCAGCCGCCGCCCATTCCTTGCTTGCGGCTCGCAATACCTATCTCTTTTTTCGCCCGTCTGGCCGTGGCGTCGCTTATGCCTGCCTGCCGATATTGTTTCTTCACGTCATCAACCGGGACTAGTCCATTCTCAAGGATTGACGTAAGGACTTCTTTGGCTTCTTCTCGTTCCGTTCGCTCACTATCATCAGCCTGGGCAAGAAGCGCGTTTGCATCATGCGAGCTTGCACCTGCCCACGCTATTTTAGTTGTCTTAAACTGTTGACCCCCGTGGTCTATGCCGACCTCCTCAATCCGGTAGGCCATACTCTCCGCCTTGGCGGCGACATTGCATTTCGTGGAGGCCAGCACGTGCCTTTCGTCATCCTGGCTTGAGTCTGGATCATTAGCCGCCAGTAGTCCGCTCCTGGCCTGACCGATAATACCGATGGAACCGCCGCCCCGATATATGGCATTGCCACCACTCATTTTATTCAAGTGGCGGATGACAAGGATTGCCGCGCCGGTTTCTTTGGCAAGATCGGCCACACGTGAAAGCACCCCTCTAATCTCACTATCTTTATGAGTGTTAGTCCCGCCCATGTAGCTTGAGAGCGGGTCAATAATAACTAGGGAAGCTCTGAACTACGGTAAATAAAAACAGGGTTGTTCTTCCACTTGG
>JACUUL010000079.1 GCA_014859345.1 Thermoleophilia bacterium | reverse complement strand
TTCTGTTCCATTTTGTGTGGGTGGTCTGACAGCCGTTTACTGAAGTTCAACCACAATATATAGTGCCCTCAGAATCAACTTATCTGAGGGAGGTGTTCCGTGAATTCCGAATCGCTTTTTACTGTGGCTTTGGGCCTCATGCCACCGTGGCAGGTTCTTGATCTTCAATTTGACCTGGAAAAAGGACGCATCGATTTTCAGGTCGGGTTTACCTCTGGGGCAAAGTTTACCTGTCCCGAATGCGGTGAAGCCGAACAGGGTGTTCACGATACCCGTACACGGACGTGGCGGCACCTGAATTTCTTTCAGTATCAGGCCTTTATCCATGCCGATCTGCCGCGTGTCCGTTGTTCCGGGTGCGGCAAGACCAAGCAGGTTCCCGTTCCGTGGGCTCGTCCCGGCAGCGGCTTCAGCCTTCTGATGGAGGCTCTGCTCGTTGTGCTGGCGAAACAGATGCCGGTTCGTGCCGTGGCCCAGTTGATGGGCCTGCATGATGGACAGATCTGGCGCGTTCTTGATCATTACGTCGAGGCTGCCCGACAGCAGGAGGATTTCTCCAGCGTCCAAAGTGTCGGTCTGGATGAAACCGCTTCACGGCGTGGCCACAACTATATCAGTCTCTTCCATGATCTGGATCAGAAGCGCCTGCTGTTTGCCTGTGAGGGGCGCGATAAAGCTGTCGTAGCCGCATTTGTCGAAGACCTGGAAGCCCACGGTGGTCAGTCCGAAAACATTGACTCTGTCTGTATCGATATGTCGAAAAGCTATGTGGCTGGCGTTGGTGAACATTTACCCCATGCCGAAATTACCTTCGATCCATTTCACGTCATGGCCATCGTCAATAAGGCCGTGGATCTGGTTCGGCGGCAGGAGTCGAAAACCGAACCCCTGCTGAAAAAGACCCGTTACTTGTGGCTGCGCAATGAAGCAAATCGCTCCCAACGGCAGCAAGAGCACTTTGACAGTTTGCCGAAAAGCCGCCTGAAAACAGCAAGAGCCTGGCGAATCAAGACCTTGCTTCAGGAGATCTACCAACAGTGCCAAACGATCACTGACGCCGAGCAGGCCTTGAACCGCTGGTACAACTGGGCGATTCGCTGCCGACTGGAACCGATGAAGGACGCTGCCAAAACCATTCGTCGCCATTGGAACGGCATCCTGTCCTGGTTCGACGGGCACCTGAATAACGGCGGCGTTGAAGGGACTAATGGACTTATTCAGGCTGCTAAGGCCCGAGCCCGAGGTTACGGAACCGTCCGTCACTTGATTACGATGGCTTACTTGGTTGCTGGCAAGCTGACTCATCTTCCAGCACCACCCTTCATCACAAGATGTTGTGGTTGAGGTGGATACTTGAATCGTGAAAAAGAACTACTGCTACCCACACGATCTGAAAGAGAGCCATTTTAAGAATCTTAAAGATATAGATATAAATTCAGTTTTCGACATTGTTAACAAAAATATATTTAACAAAATCATAGAAGATTACCTGAATCCGTGAGCAAGAAGAGTCTTCATCCCTCAACCCGACGCTTCGGGTGTCGGTAGTGGGATTCGCTGGTTTGAGCCTTACGAAAATGGCCTCATCATTGCCTCTTTAAGCGACGATCTTTGAAAAAATGGCTGCAAGTGCCAATTTGCCCCATTTTCAGGGCAAGCGTGACTGTGAGCGCCTGATGCGCCCTGTTTTCTCCGCAGCAATAGAGTGGATGGCTTGTCTACCCATAGGCCAGCCGCTGATAAACTGTGTTGAAGGCCTCAAAGGAGAGGCCGCTGTGGCGGCTGAAGCGGAGCCACAATCGTCTCCCTTTCGCGATCAGCCGTGCCGCCAGGTACATCAACTCCTGGATGACTGTCTTGATCCGGCGACGTTTGGCGGGATGCCGCACCGGTGTTTTGTCCCCAAGCAAGCCTAACTGGCCGATGTAGCGCAGGATATTGTAAGAGAGTGCCGCACAAGCCATGATCAGGCTGTTGACTTCGAACTTCCCCGAGGGGAGCCGCTCTAGATCCATGTCGGTTTTCAGCTCGCTGTGGAACTGCTCGCTGGTCCCATGGGCCTGATAGAGAGCGATGATCTTCTCTTCGGAAAGTTTCAGTGAAGTCCACCATCCCTCCAGCTCAATGTCAGGGACGAGCAGGTGTTGGCCCTTCTTGTCGATCGTGCGCTCGACGACGCGGACGATGAGGCGGCAGGTGAGGCTTTGTTTCACGCCATCTTCATCGGTCCAGTTGTGCTTCTCGCGCACACTCATGAGGGCCACGCGTTTACCCGGTCGTGGCTCGCTGACCTGACCCTCGGCAAAAGCCCGCTGGTACCAGTCGTTTTTACTTTGACGACGAGGGTTCCACTTGATGATGTAGTCCGCTCGCTCATGGCTCGCGAGCTCGATCCGGGTCTCCCAGGCATCATGGGCCGAATCAAGGCGAACCAGAAGAGGCGCAGCGGTCAGATCCAAGGCCTTACGCAGGACGCGGGCAAGGAATGGAATGAAGTCCTTTTGGCTATGCTGGGAGCCTTCGCGCATCTCGACCTCCAGCAACCACCCCTCCAGCGCCAGATAGGCGGCGATGGGGGCAAAACCGTCAAAGTTCATGTAAGTACGCGAGACATTTTCTTTTTTCGTTCCCGAGTTGTCCATCGTGAAAACATCGATGTCCAAAGGGACATGTCCGGTCGCCAAGGGCGAAAAGAGCGCACCGGATTTCTGGAGGAACTCCGTCACGCAGAAGTTCACGATCATCCGGAACCGCGCGGCATGCTCTTCCATCCGCTGGCGGAGTGTCGGTTCAGAGGGAACAGCATTGAGCGCCAGTGACTCTTGAAAATAGCGGTCCTGTCGAAAGCCGCTGATCGCCTCAAAGTCGCTCTTACCGAGACTGAGCAGACCAACGTAGCTGCGGATCACATCAGCGTGGGCGATCGTCCCCTTCTTCAGTGGCGCGACCTGGAGCAGTCGCTTCGCTATACTGGTAAAGCGGTTAAGGCAGAGGCCCACCAAGGCCATGCCGGAGTGGGATGTGTAGAATTCGTCCTTGGATTTCTCAATCTGGAAACGTTTCATGAAATTCACCCGCCGAGTGAGTTGTTGACGGGCTAAATATTAGTATTTTTATTGATAAAAATCAATATGTTACATGTATTTATCGTGTGTTTTTATGTATAAAATCTCACGGATTCAGGGATTAATTTTCGAATTTCATTAAAAATCGTATTGATGATTTAGGATTTGCTGAATGAAGGTCTGGCTCGATGATGAACTTCCAATGCCGGATGGTTACGATCAACATGTCAAAACTTCAGTTGAAGCGATAGCTTTACTTGTCAACGAAAGAGTCAGGCTTATCTCTCTCGACCATGATCTTGGTGAAGAGCGTAACGGAAGTGGCTATGATGTCGCAAAATTTATCGAACAAGCCGCCTACATGGGAACAATTTCTCCCATTGTAGTCAGGATTCATAGTGCGAATCCAGTCGGTCGTGCACGGATGGAACAGGCCATAGCAAGGGCTCAAGAGTTTTGGGCTCGGAGAGTCTACAGTGCCTGGCTTCCAGGTTGCTAAGTTGTACTGCCGGGGAGGGCCTGATCAGTAAAGTTAAGGATCGGAAATACGCTCATCCTTTTCACCTCCAAAACAATCCACTTGACCACTATACGCTTAGGACGTATATTTACTTATGGTGACTTTCGTCGAATTACCCCCATTTGCAGCGGTTCGCGACAAGTATCTGAATGACGACGAATTCGCCTCTTTTCAACTCTATCTGGCCGCTCATCCTGACTCTGGCGACGTCATTCCACATTCCGGGGGCTGCCGCAAACTGCGTTGGGCCATTGAGGG
>JACUUL010000035.1 GCA_014859345.1 Thermoleophilia bacterium | reverse complement strand
AAAGGGCGGAAATGACAGCTTTGTTCCCGGAGCGCGGACCTGGCTTCTTCCCGTCAAAATGACGAGTTTTTTTCTATGCCTTTGCAGGCGTTTCCTTGGATTCCGCCGCAATCATCTCCTCGATTCCCTGCGCCAGGGTCACTCCCGCCGCGTGCAGGGTCTCGCTGAGGATACTGTTTGCCAGTTGCTCGTTTTCCTTGAGAAAGGCCTTGGCGTTGGCCCGGCCCTGCCCCAGCCGCTCGCCGCTGTAGGAGAAGAACGCGCCACTCTTCTCGACAACGCCATGGGCCACTCCCATATCCAGGATGTTGCCCTCGCGGGAGATGCCGTCGCCGTACATGACATCGAACTCCGCCTGCCTGAAAGGCGGGGCCATCTTGTTCTTGACCACCTTGGCCCGCACCCGGTTGCCTACCGGCTGCGTCCCTTCCTTGAGGGTCTCGATACGCCGCAGATCCAGCCGCACGGAGGCATAGAATTTAAGCGCCTTGCCACCCGGGGTCACCTCCGGATTGCCGAACATGATGCCGATTTTCTCCCTGAGCTGGTTGGTATACAGCGCCACTGTGCCTGTTTTGTTCAAAGTGCCGGCCAGCTTCCTGAGCGCCTGGGACATCAACCGGGCCTGGAGGCCTACATGGGAATCGCCCATCTCACCGTCAATCTCAGCCTTAGGTGTCAGCGCCGCCACTGAGTCGACAGCAACCACGTCCAGGGCGCCGCTTCTTATGAGCATCTCGGCTATCTCCAGCGCTTGCTCGCCGTAATCAGGCTGGGCGACCAGCAGCTCATCTACGTTGACGCCGATCCGCCGCGCGTAGACCGGGTCCATGGCGTGCTCGGCGTCTATAAAAGCACAGATGCCGCCCTTCCTCTGCGCCTCAGCGATGATGTGATAGACCATGGTGGTCTTGCCCGACGACTCCGGCCCGAAGATCTCTATGACCCGCCCGCGCGGCACGCCACCTATGCCCAGGGCGATATCCAGCGCCAGGGATCCGGTGGGAATGGCGCTCACCTTGATTCCCGCCGATTCGTCTCCCATCCGCATAATCGATCCCTTGCCGAACTGCCGTTCGATCTGGCCCACTGCCGCTTCCAACGCTTTATCTTTTTCCACTTCCGCCTCCTAAATCAGTTGGACCGTTTTCAGGGCCACGTGCGAGGCCCCTTCTCGTTTGAGAATGCTATTATATAGCGTCACTCGGACAGCTGTAAATTTGAATGGCTCGGGCTGGATTCCCGCCAGATCCAGACGCAACGGACCCCGGGCCCGGGCTATGGTGATGTGGGGAAAATACGGCCTTTTTTCCCGCTGGTAGAGTTTCTTTTCCACCAGCCCTCCGGCCAGCCGGTCATGAACCCCGGCCAGGCGCCCGGACGGCTCCTCTACTGCCGCCGCGATCACCCGCGGCCGCCTGTTTTTTGGCAGGCCGACAATGCCGGTGATGGTGACCTCAAACGGGCTGATGCCATCCAGGCGCTTAAGTTCAGCCGCCGCCAGCTCCAGCTCCCTTTTCACCATGTTTCCCAGGAAAACCAGGGTGATATGGAGCTGCGCCTCCGGAAGGAGCCTCAAAACCCGATCGCCGGACAGATATTCCTGCTGCCAGCGCACCAGTTCGGCTGTGGCGGCCGGCGGCATATCCACGGCCATAAACAGGCGGAAGCTGGAATCATCGAGCCGGGGGCGCTCACGGCCGCCGCGGCCTCTCGTTCTCGGTTTGGCGGGATAATCCCTGCCCGGACCGCATATCTGGATCGAGGTCATTTATGGCGAGAACATTCTGGAGGCTATCTCGGCCACATGCCGGCCCTGAAAACGGGCGCCATCAAGTTCGTTCTCGCTGGGCTGGCGTTCTCCCCGCCCCCCGGCGATGGTCGACGCCCCGTAAGGGGAACAGCCGGTTATCTCGTCGATCCGCATCTGCCCCTGAAAAGTATAGGGCAACCCTACGATCACCATGCCATGATGGAGAAGGGTGGTGTGCAGACTCAGGATGGTCGACTCCTGACCGCCATGCTGGGTGGCGGAACTCGTGAAGGCGCTGCCCACCTTTCCCACCAGTTTCCCCTGGCTCCAAAGCCCGCCGGTGGCATCAAGAAACTGCCGCATCTGGCCGCACACCACGCCGAAGCGCGTGGGCGCGCCGAAGATGATGGCGTCAAACGTCGCCAGCTCATCAAGCCCCTCGATGGTGCATACCGGTATTTCCTTCAGGACCTGCTGGGCCTCGAGGGCCCCCATTTTCTCCAGCACCTCTTCCGGCAGGGTCTCCGGAACCCGGCGCAGTTCCACCTGCGCGCCTTCGACCTGGCTGGCCCCTTCGGCTACTGCCTGCGCCATCCGGTATATGTGGCCGTACATTGAATAAAAAACGACAGAGATCTTCATGTCGCCACCTGCCTGTGATGAGTTCGTACGGAATGACAGAGCGCACAGCGCGGAACTACTGCGCCGCTGTTTCTTTACCCATAATCAGGACATGGCAATCCGGGTGCCGGGATACGCGGGGCGGTTTTCGTTTTCGCTTGCGCTCGAGATTCCCTAGCCTCCGGCCTGAAGCCTGTCCGAAAGTATCTTGCCGCGCAGCAGGTGAAGAGCGGCGACCACCGAGGCGCGCCGCACATCCTCGCGTCCGCCCGGGAAGTTAAAGCCGCGGACGACGTCCCCCGCCCCGGAGGATGCGCAGACGTAGACAAGGCCTACCGGTTTTTCCGGAGTGCCGCCGGTGGGACCGGCTACGCCGGTGATGCCGATACCATAATCCGCGTTGAGGACAGCCCGGGCGCCCAGAGCCAGCTGCTGGGCCACGGGCTCAGAAACGGCGCCGACGTTCTCCAGTGCCTCCCTCCTTACCTTCATCAGCGATCTTTTGACGTCGTTGTGGTAGGCGACGACGCCGCCTCGGTAATACCCGGATGAGCCGCTGACGGTGGTGATCTCTTCTCCCAGCATGCCGCCGGTGCAGGACTCGCCGGTGGCCAGGGTGTTGCAGCCAGCGGCCAGCTCACGGCCGATGACTTCAGCTATCTTCTCGCCGTATGAAAAAACAGCGCCTCCAAAGCGCTTGCGAATCTGAGCCATCAGCCGGTCGACCGGCTCCTGATACTCGTCCGGAAAGACGATGTCCACCATTATCTCCCGGTACCGGGAACAGATAGTGACCTCCATCCCCGGTTCCGGATCCCCCAGAACTCCGTCCACCACGGCTCCCACTTCGGACTCGCCGGGACCGTAGAGGAAAACGGACTGCCGGCGCCGCAGGCTGACGGCCTCAAACAGCAATTGCAGTTCGGAGCCCGCCGCCGCCTCTTTCCACATGCTTCTCATTTCGTGAGGCACTCCGGGAAGCGCCACTAAAAACGCCCCGTCAGCCTTGATGATGAATCCTGGCGCTGTGCCCGCCGGCGGCAGGGCCCGGCACCCCGCCGGCAGGGTGGCCTGCTTGACCTGATGAGGTCTGAGCTCTCCGGCGGGGATGCCAACAGCGGCGGCCACCATTTCCAGGGCGTCCTGATTGAGCTCAACCGGAATATTCAGGGAGGCGGCTATGGCAGCGGCCGTCATATCGTCGTGAGTGGGACCCAGCCCGCCGGTGACCACGATCAGGCGCGGCTCCCGTCCCCGGGCGCAGAGCAGCATATGATCGATCCCGGGCATGGAATCGGCCGCTGTCAGCACTGCCTCGATGTCGATGCCGCGATGCCCGAGATCGTGGGCCAGCCAGCCGGAATTGATTTCGGTGACCCGGCCGCTGGTGAGCTCCGACCCCACGGCGATTATGACTGCTTTTGACAAGGCAACCTGCCAGGCAGCAATGGCTATAGCGGCGCCCTCATCCAGTGGCGCGCTTTGATAAAATAATCTATTCCTGATATCAGGGTCAGCAAGGCCGCCAGGTAAAGAAGATGCCAGCTGACCGGCCTGCCCAAGATATTCCCGAAATCGGGGAGAATCAGAACCACCACGGCCACGACCTGGCTGAAAGTCTTGGCTTTCCCCAGACGGCTGGCCGGTATGACAACGTTTTCGGCCGCAGCAACCAGCCTGAGCCCCGATACGGCGAATTCGCGGGAGATGATGACCATGGCGATCCATGCCGAGATCCGGTCCAATTCCACCAGAGAGACCAGGGCTGCAGATATCAGCAGCTTGTCGGCCAGCGGATCAAGGAACTTTCCCATGACGGTGACCGCGTCGCGGGAGCGGGCGAAGTATCCGTCAAGGGTGTCGGTGAGAGCAGCGATGACGAAAATCGCGACAGCGAATACGGGACGGTATGGGATGACTTCCAGTCCCAGCAAAAAGACCATGAACACGGGGATCAGCAGGATGCGGAAGATGGTGAGACCGTTCGCGAGATTAACCGGGACCGCCCATGACACCCGCTCCCGGGAATCCATCATCTCTGTCCGTTCATGCCCTCGGCGCTGATCATGTAGCTGGCCCCCACTACTTGAGGCACATCCTGGGGAATGCCATTGACTGTCACCTCAAGTCCGTTGGCGCTGCCCACCTGCATCCAGATCCGGGGCACGGCCAGGTCGGCCTTGGTGAATGACATGCTGTCACCGGAGGAAAGGGTGCCTCCCCAGATGATCTCGCCGGTAGCGTCCCCGCGCCGCAACTCGACCCAGTTATCACCCACGGTGGAGGTCAACGCCACGGTCTCCAGCTCCGGCGGAGGCGGAGGGGGAGTCTGCGGTTGGGTCACTATCCGTTCCGGAGCGGTTTCAGCTGGGGCATCAGCCTCTTCCCCGACCTCGGTCGTGGTTATGATCGTGGGGTCGTTGCTTGATTGATTTCCCCACCCCAGGTATGCCAGTACCGCTATTATTGAAATCGCCAGCGCTGCCACGAACAAATAATTCCTGTTCTTTTGGCTGCGGAGGCTGCGAAGGCCGGAATCGTACGATTCTCCAATGCTGCCTGAAGGCGGCTCGATTTTCACCGGGTTCACGGACTGTATGATGTGCTCCCGGTGTTCCCCCGAGCCATAACGCTCGTTATACTCATCCAATACCAGCTGGTAGTCGAGACCCAGATACTCGGCATAGGTCCTCAGAAAGCCCTTGACGTAGGTTCCTCCAGGCAGGATCTCGAAATCTTCGTTCTCCATGGCCTGGATGTACTTGACCCGTATCTTGGTCTGGTCCTCTGCCTCTTGCAGGGAGATATCCTTGCGCACCCGGGCGTCGCGTAAAGTGGTTCCTATCTCGAACATGCCATCCTTGGCGGTTTCTGGATTGAAAGACTCACAAAACAGAGGAATTCATGCATTTTACCAGTAAATCTGAGAAACGCCCCGTTTTTACCATTGCCGGGAGACATATGCCAACTTCCGTAAACATTTGCCAAATTCCGTAAAAGTAAAAACTAGCATTTATGCACGGCCAATTCAATTGATACGGCGCTGCCGGGCGCCAGCCGCACATGGTTTTCATGTCCGCTTAAACGGGTAACTTTCAGTTTGTGTCCCTTTATGCCACGATGTACCATCCGTAAACCTGGTTCCGGGAGCGCCTTCCTTGCATGAGTACGCCGTCACTGAGAGTATTCTGGAAATCGTAAAGGCCGAAGTGAGGCAGGCCGGCGGCGGGCGGGTCAGCATGATCACCGTGGTCATCGGCGAACTTACTTCCTTCGCGAGCGAGTCGATTGAATTTTATTTTGAGACTCTGGCCCGTGGCACCGTGGCGGAGGGCGCCTGGCTGGAATTCAGGCCCCTGGAAGCCATCGCTTCCTGTGGCGGCTGCGGCGGCAGTTTCACGCCGGGTCCGCGCCATGTCCTGCTGGTCTGTCCCGATTGCGGCAGCGCTGCCTACGACTTCGTCCAGGGAAAAGAGTTTTACATCGAAAGCATCGAGGTTTCGGCATGAAGATCGAGGTCAAAAAGAACGTTCTTCAGAATAACGATCTTGCCGCGGCCCGGAACCGCTCCCGTCTGGCGGGCAAGAGAACGGCAATGCTCAACCTGATGGCCGCTCCCGGCGCCGGCAAGACCAGCGCCATCATCAAGGCCATCGAGGGAACCCGCGACAGCCGGGCGCTGGCCGTGATCGAGGGGGACATCACTTCCGAGGTCGATTCCCTCGCCATCGAGGCCCTGGGCATCCCGGCTATCCAGATAAACACCGGCGGCTCGTGCCACCTGACCGCGTCCATGATCGGCGCGGCCCTTGACCACCTGGACCTGGATAATCTCGACCTCATTATCGTCGAGAACGTGGGAAACCTGGTCTGCCCCGCGGAGTTCGACCTGGGAGAGAGCGCCCGGGTGACCATCTCCAGCGTCGCCGAGGGACATGACAAACCACTGAAGTATCCTCTTGTGTTCCGGGAGGTCGACGCCGTGGTAATCAACAAGACGGACCTGATGCCCTATTGTGATTTCGACCTGGCTTTCTTCCGCGATGCTGTCGAAAGGCTGAATCCGGATGCCCACGTCCTCCGAATGTCATGCCGGGACGGCTCCGGCTCTGAGGAATGGTGCCGATGGCTGATGAATTCCGTGGTTTGACGGCGGCTGCCTCAAGGTTTCTGACCGAGCCGGCTGCCCGGCCAGGCATCGAGCCGGCATCCGTGTTTCTCGACAAGGCCGGCGGGATTACCCGGATGGTGGCTACGGTTACAGGCGTGGTTCAGGGGGTAGGCTTCCGGCCTTTCGTCTACCGCCTGGCGAGAGACCGAGGTCTTACAGGAGAGGTGACGAACACTTCGGCCGGCGTGCTGATCGATGCGGAGGGAGACGCTGGCTCTCTCGGTGAGTTTCTGAACGCGATGCTTGCCCAGGCCCCACCAAATTCCCGCATCACCGGCATCGAAGCTTCTTCCCGGACGCCGGCCGGCCGCAAATCCTTTGAGATAGGCTCGTCCGTGGCCGGGACCGGCGCCTGGCAGCCGGTGAGCCCCGACAGCTGCACCTGCTCCGAATGCCTGGCGGAGCTTTTCGACCCGGGCAACCGCAGGCATCGTTATCCCTTTATAAACTGCACGGGCTGCGGCCCCCGTTTTACCATCATCGAGGGATTACCCTATGACCGTCGCATGACGACGATGCGAAGGTTCTCCATGTGCCCTGAGTGCCTCGCCGAGTATCAGGATCCGCTCAACAGGCGATTCCATGCCGAACCGAATGCCTGTCCTTCCTGCGGGCCCAGCCTGTGGCTGGCGGACGCCGGCGGCCGCCGGATTCAGGAGGCCGATCCCATGGCCGCAGCCGCCACCGCGCTCAGGGAGGGCGCGATTCTCGCCATCAAGGGCCTGGGCGGGTTCCAGCTCTCATGCCTGGCCTGCGACGAGTCCGCTGTAGCGCTGCTCAGGGAGAGAAAACAGCGTCCGGACAAGCCTTTCGCATTGATGACCGCCAGTGCCGATGACGCCGCCGCTTATTGCCTGGTATCGCCACAGGAGCGGCAGTTGCTGGAATCGGTGGAGCGCCCCATCGTGCTTCTCGAGCGCAGGGACACCGGATGTAGCGCCCGGGGGAAGGGCGCTATCCACGCCGGGCGTGAAATCGCCAAAACGGTGGCGCCGCGGCTCGGCCGCCTGGGGATAATGCTTCCTCCATCACCGCTTCATTTCCTGCTCATGGACGAGTCCTCCACGCCGCTGGTCATGACCAGCGGCAATAGATCGGACGAGCCGATCTGCCGCACCAATGACGAAGCCATCAGGCGCCTGAAAGGCATCGCCGACTTTTTCCTTCTGCATGACCGGAGCATCGTATCCACCTACGACGACAGCGTGGTGATGATCAGCCGCGGCCAGCCGGCAATGATCAGGCGAGCGCGCGGCTACGCGCCGTTGCCGGTGGGGCTGCCTGCCTCTGGAGATATGCTGCTGGCCTCCGGCGGAGATCTGAAGAATACTTTCTGCCTGGTCCGGGACGACCAGGCAATCGTCTCCCAGCACATCGGCGACCTGGAAGACGCCGACACGCTTGAACACTACGAGAAGACGATCATGCTGTACAGGGATCTCTTCCAGGTTTCTCCCGGGCGGGTCGCGTGCGACAGCCATCCCGGCTACCATTCCAGCGCCCTGAGTCGTGAACTGCTCGCGCCAGAGCGCGCAACTCAAAACAGGTATCCGCTCATGGTGCAGCATCACCGGGCGCACATCGCCTCCTGCCTGGCAGAAAACGGCTGGGGCGAGCAGGCCGTGGGCGTGGCCCTGGACGGCACCGGTTACGGTGACGACGGCTGCATCTGGGGCGGGGAGTTCTTCACCGGCAGCCTTCAGGGCGGTCTGAAGCGGGCGGCGCACCTTAAGTACATGCCGCTGCCCGGCGGGGACGCGGCCGTCCGCGAACCCTGGCGGGCCGCGCTTGGCGCTGTCTGGTGCTTCGCACCCGAGCAGGTCGATTTCGCCGCCGGACGGCTGGGTATCGATCGGGACCGCCGGGATTTCCTGCTGAGCCAGCTGCGCTCGGGGCTGAACTCGCCGCAGACCTCCAGCTGCGGGCGTCTCTTCGACGCGGTGGCTTCGCTTATCCTCCGCATTACCGGCGTAAGCTACGAGGCGCAGGCGCCCATGGAACTGGAAGCCATGGCCGGAGGCATCGGTCCCCGGCTGCTGGAAGCCACCATTGGACGCGCCGCGAACGTCTCTGGAAACACACAGGAAACTTCAACGTGGCGCTTCCGGATCGACGCCGGAAACACCCCGTGGATAATTGATCCGGGCCCCGTGCTGTCCGCGATTCTGGCGGACCTCGCCCGCGAGGAAAATCCTGCAGTTATTGCCCGGCGCTTCCATATCGCCCTGGCAGACGCTATAGTTCGGGTCAGCGCCAAGCTCGCCGGCAGGCACGGCATCCGGCTCGTGGCGCTGAGCGGCGGAGTCTTTCAGAACCACCTGCTGCTGGAGCTGGTCGCTGCCGGCCTTGCCGGACGAGGCCTCGAGGTCACAAGCCAGCAGCAACTGCCCTCCGGAGATGGCGGATTGAGCTACGGCCAGGCAGCCTTGGCAATCTGCCAGAAAATGGAAAGTTAGCGCTTATGTGTCTCGCTGTTCCCGCCAGGATAATCGAAAAAAGAGCCGATTTGGCCACTGTGGAGATAGGTGGCATCACGAGGCAGGCGTCGCTGGTGCTGCTGCCTGGCGCCGGTATCGGAGATTACGTGCTTATCCACGCCGGCTTTGCCATCTCGCTGATCGACCGCCATGAGGCAAGGGAGACCCTGGAGATGTTGAGGAGCCTTCTGGGAGACCGGGGAGAGGTTCCCATGCCGTCAGAACCGGCGGCAGGCCGGGAGGATCCGGCTGAAGGGAATACCGGAGAAGAGCCGGCGCCAGGTTAGGACATGCCCCTCCCTCCCCTCCCCTATCTCGACGATTTCCGCGACCGTGGCCTGGTCCGAAGTCTGCTCGCTGATCTTGAGGAAAGGTTCAGCCAGCCGGTCAAGGTGATGGAGATCTGCGGCACGCACACCATGGCCGTCTCGCGGCACGGCCTCAGGCAGGCCGTTCCGGAAAACCTCAGCCTCATCTCCGGCCCGGGCTGCCCCGTTTGCGTGACTTCCAACCGCGACATCGACACGTTCATCGAGATGGCCATGCGCCCGGAGGTCATTGCCGCCACCTTCGGCGACATGCTCAGGGTGCCCGGCACGCGTACGGGCCTGGCCGAAGCCCGCAGCCGGGGCGCCGACGTGCGCGTCGTCTATTCCACGCTCGATGCCCTCGCGGTGGCGCGGAAGAATCCCGGCCGGGAAGTAGTATTCTTCGGCGTGGGGTTCGAGACCACGGCGCCCACCGTTGCCGCCGCCATCGCCGAAGCTGCCGCCAGCGGACTGTCCAACTTCTCGGTATTCTCGGCCCACAAGACCATGCCGCCCGCGCTCGAGGCGCTCTCGGCGGCGCCCGGCCTCTCCATAGACGCTTACCTTTGCCCCGGGCATGTCTCGGCGATCATCGGCCCGGATGCCTATGCGCCGGTAGTTTCCGAACACGGGATTCCCTGCGTCATCGCCGGTTTCGAGCCCGTTGATATCCTGCAGGCGCTGATAATGATCGCCGCCCAGCTGGTTGAAGGAAAGGCCTCGGTGGAGGTGCAGTATTCACGGGGCGTCGGGCCCGGGGGCAACCCGGCGGCGCGGGACATGATGGAACTGATATTCGAGCCCTGCGATGCCGAGTGGCGGGGGCTGGGCACGATCCCGGAAAGCGGACTTGCCATCCGTCACCAGTTTGCCGGCCACGACGCGACCCGCAGGTTTGAGGTGGATGTCTCCTGGTCGCAGGAACCCCGGGGGTGCATTTGTGGCGCCATTCTCACCGGGCGGAAAAATCCCCGCGACTGCGACCTGTTCGGCCGTGCCTGCCTGCCCGAGAAGCCGGTAGGGCCGTGCATGGTGTCTTCCGAGGGAACCTGCGCCGCCTATTACCAGTATGAAATTTGACGCGCTGTCATGAAGCCTGAAGGAATCAAAACCATCCTCCTCGCTCACGGAGGCGGCGGCCGCATGACCCAGGACCTGGTCAGGTCACTGTTCGCGGCCGAGTTTGACAATTCCATCCTGGACCGGATGGACGATTCGGCGACGTTCGAACTGGAAGGCCGGCTGGCGTTCACGACCGACTGCCATGTGGTATCGCCTTACTTTTTCCCCGGGGGCGACATCGGCCGCCTGGCGCTCACGGGCACGGTCAATGATCTGGCCATGACGGGCGCCTTTCCTCTTTATGTCGCCGCGGGCTTCATCATCGAGGAAGGGTTCCCTCGCGAGAGTCTCGGCCGCATCGCTAGATCGATGCAGGAAGCCGCCGCCGAGGCCAGGGTCCAGGTCGTAGCCGGCGACACAAAAGTGGTCGAGCGGGGAGCCGCCGACGGCATCTTCATCACCACCTCGGGATTGGGCCTGGTGCCCCCCGGGGTCAACATCACCGGCTCCGCGGCCTCGCCCGGAGACGTTGTTATCCTCAGCGGCACCGTCGGCGACCACGGCGTGGCGGTAATGAGCCGGCGCGAGGGCATGCGATTCGAAACCGCTATCGAGAGCGATTGCGCCCCCCTGGGAGAGTTGGTACGGCGGATGCTTTCGGCATCAGACCGGGTGCGTGTCCTCAGGGATCCCACCCGGGGCGGGCTGGCGGCGGCCCTCAACGAGATTGCCGCCTCTTCCGGGGTCGCTATCGAAATTGACGAAGCATCATTGCCTTTAAAGCCGGAGGTCGGCGCCGCCTGTGAAGTGCTGGGTCTGGATCCGTTGACCCTGGCAAACGAGGGGAAGCTGGTGGCGATGGTGGACCCGGAGGATGCCGGGCGCGTCCTGGCGGCCATGAAAACCTCCCCCATGGGCGCCGCCGCCGCAGTTATCGGCACAGTGGAGCGGGCAGACCGGCCGCGGGTATACGTGCGCACGGCCGCGGGCAGCCGGCGGGCGCTCATGATGCCCAGCGGGGAGCAGCTGCCGCGCATCTGCTAGAATCCCCGGGACATACCTCATTTCCCGAAACAGTCTCATTGTTTTTGGAAAGCTTGCAGGAAACGAGAATCGTATCCCAAATGTCAGAATCATGCGTCAGTGCTCCCGGGCAGGGCCGATAATCTTAATTCCAGCCGACGTCCAGCAGCGCAAAAGGTTGATATAATCAGGCGCGATTTTTTAATGATCCTGGACCTGTGTTCATAAATTGGCCTTAAAAATTATCTACAAGGACATAGGGCGCCTGCTGATGATTGTCGGCCTGCTGATGGCGTTGCCGCTGCTTGTTTCTCTGATGTACCGGGAGTTCTATTCGGCGGTCGCCTTCCTGCTCGGGGGGCTCATCACCGGCGCTGCGGGGTTTCTTGTCTATCGCCTCTGCCGCAGCGCGAGGGAGCCGGAAAACAAGCATGGCCTGCTAACCGCCGCGGCTGGATGGTTCACCATCGCGTTTTTCGGGGCGCTGCCTTTCCTTATTGCCGGAATGATCACGCCACTCGAGAGTGCCCGCGCTTTCGTCCCCCACGGAGAAACGTATGAGTCCAGCCTGACGATCATGAGCAATCCACTGAGCGCGCTGTTTGAGAGCATGAGCGGATATACTTGCACGGGCCTTACCATGGCCGCGAACGCGTCCTCGCTGGGCCATGGCATCCTTTTTTACCGGTCGCTGACCCAATGGGTCGGCGGAATAGGCATGATCGTTCTGGCTCTGGCCATCCTCCGCCCGCCCAGCGGCTCCCAGGCCGTTAGCCTTTTCGCCTCTGAGATCAAATCTGAAAAACTCAGGCCCAGCATCATCGGCACGGCGCAACTGGTATGGAAGATATACCTGGCTTTGACGGTCCTGATGGCCGTCTATCTTCTGGCTGGCACGATGCTGATCATGCCGGATTACGGTTTTTTGCGGGCGCTGTTCAACGCCGTCAACCATGCCATGACGGGCATGGCCACCGGAGGCTTCTCGGTGCTGGACGGCAGCATTGGCGAATATGGCTCGAGCGCCATGGAGCTCCTGCACATGCTGCCCATGTTCCTCGGGGCCATATCCATCGCCATCTACTACAAGGCACTCGAGCAAAGGACTTTCAGAGCCTTCTGGAGGGATATCCAGTTCCGGCTGCTGCTGGTTTTTTCCGCTGTGGGAATGACTTCCTTGGGGCTTTTGCTGTATGGAGCGGAAGGAGTGGGACAGCCATTCATTGAAGCCGCTTTCCAGTACCTGAGCGGCATGACAACGACAGGCTGGCAAACATCGAATATCGCGGCATGGCCCGCGGAAGCGATTATTTTCATAATCGTCGCCGCCATGATCGTCGGCGGATCGATAGGATCAACAGTGGCCGGCATCAAGATCATCAGGGTGTACTGGATATTGTGGGGAATCCGTTGGAAAGTGATGAGCGCGTTTCTTCCCAGAAAGACAGTCCAGACAGCGAGAATCGGTGGCAAAGTTTTTAACGTCAGGCAGATAAACAGGGAAATATCCGAAGCAACAATCTTCGCCAGCTTGTTCCTGTTGATGCTCGCGCTCGGAGCCATCCTCACCCTTCGTTTTATGGGTGAGGGTTTTTCTGTTGCAAACGGCCTGTTTGAATCGGCTTCCGCCGCGAACGTAGGGCTTTCGACCGGCATCACGAACTCTGATATGTCGCCATACCTGAAAGGTTATTATATTCTCCAGATGTGGGCGGGAAGGCTGGAGATCATACCCGTGCTGGTGCTCATCAGGAGCATTTTCTGGGGAACGAGAGCAAGGAGGATCTGATTGGGAAAAGTCGTCGTCTATCTTTTATCGATTGCCCTTTGAGGGTAAAGGTATTTGAGTTATCCTACAACCAGGACAGACAAGGATACAACGCCATGTACATAGTCATCGTAGGCGCCGGACGCACCGGCGAGGCCGTCATCGAGCTGGCCACGAGTGACCAGCATGAAGTCGTCGTCATCGAGAAGGATGAGGACCGGGCGGAAGTCATCAGCTCCAGGTACGACTGCCTGGTGATCAACGACGACGCTTCATCCATTGACGTTCTCAGGGACGCCAAGGTGCAGAACTGCGACGCCTTGGTCGCCACTACCGACGACGACGCGGTGAATTTGCTGGTCATGATGATGGGCAAGGAGCTGGGCGCGGCCAATCTGGTAAGCTCGGTCAACCGGAACGACCACCTGAAGCTGTTCGAGCACATGGACGTCGACACCGTGGAAAGCCCGCACCGCCTGAACGGCCGCTATCTTTACCGGACCATCCAGCGGCCGGGCATCAAGGAATACCTCGACGTGGGAAAGGGCGCGGAGATAATCGAGCTCAGGGTGGAGAGGGAAGCACCGGTGGAGGGAAAGACGCTGCTGGATATCAAGGGCATGAATCTGCTCCCCCAAAACTCGGTAGTGGTGGCTATCGAGCGCGGCGAAGACCTGATCGTGCCCGACGGCTCCACCAGCCTGCTGGCCGATGACGAAATTATCGTCTTCTTTCGTCAGACTGCCAGCCGGGAGGTATTGAAGTCCTTTCGGAGCTCTTCTTGAAAAACGGGCATATCGGTTGAAAAAGCATCATGGCAGGCGTAGAATTCCATAAATGACATAATGATTGTAGCCTAAATCCGTCGTTCGGCGGATGCGGGGGACCCGGTTTATGGGGCGAATTCCTCGAGTCAGGATAGGGCACTTTCAAGCCCGAGCCCGGCAGCTAACCTCGTAGGCGTTTGGAAGAGCAACAGACAGAGGCCCCTGAAGTGACCGCTGCGTTGCCAGCGGTTTTTTTTATGTCACTATTGTTGACTATGTTGAGGTTTTTATGTCAATTTTGATGACCTCATCGGAGCGGTCATCGAAACCCGCCCTCAATAGGCGCGAACGCCTTTCCAGGGGTCATCGGTCGGGGAAAAGGGACAACCAGGGCCTTGTACGTTGGACCAGGTATAGCGTCCTTCATCCGTTGCTTGATCCACCAGCCCTGGCCGGCGAGGGCAAGGTGCCTCATTGACTCTAAAGATAATCTTTAAGGACATAGGCCGCCTGCAGATGATAGTCGGCCCGCTGATGGCGCTGCCGCTGCTGGTTTCCATCATATATCTGGAGTTCTATTCGGCGGTCGCCTTCCTGCTGGGGGGGCTCATCACCGGTGGCGCAGGGTTTCTTATCTATCGCCTTTGCCGCAGCTCGCCCGAGCCGGAAAGCAAGCATGGCTATATAACAGCTGCGGTGGGTTGGCTCAGCCTTGCCTTTTGGGGAGCGCTGCCGTATTTCATTGCCGGGCTGATCACTCCCCCGGGAGAGGCCAAGTCGTTCGTCCCGCCTGGAGAAACATATGAATCCAGCCTCGCCAGCCTGAAGAATCCTTTAAGCGCGCTGTTTGAGAGCATGAGCGGCTATACAACCACGGGGCTGACGATGATTGTTCACGAGCCCTCCGTGGGCCATGGCCTGCTTTTTTATCGTTCACTCACCCAGTGGATCGGCGGCGTGGGTGTTATCGTCCTGGCCCTCGCTATTCTGCGCCGGCCCAGCGGCTCGAAAGTAGTCACCCTGTTCGCATCCGAGACCAAGACCGAGAAGCTCAGGCCGAACATCATCGGGACCGCGCGGGTGGTATGGAAGATATACCTGGTTATGACCGTCCTGGTTGCCGTCTTTCTGCTGGCCGGCACACTCCTGATTCTGCCCGATTACGGCTTTCTGCCGGCTTTGTTTGATTCGGTCAACCATGCCATGACCGGGATGGCTACCGGTGGCTTCTCCGTTCTCGATGACAGCATAGCCGGATATGGCTCAAGCGCCATGGAGCTGCTCTACATGCTTCCCATGTTTATGGGCGCGATATCGATCGGTGTCTATTACAAGGCGCTTAAGCAGCGGAATGTGAAAGCGTTCTGGAAAGACATCCAGTTCAGGTTGCTGGTGGCCTTCGCCGCTGCGGGAGTGCCTATTCTGATCCTGCTGCTGCTGGGAGCTGAGGGGGTAGGCCAACCACTGCTGTCGGGCGGCTTTCAGTTCCTGAGCGGCCTCACCGGAACGGGCTGGCAGACGTCAAATATCGCCGTCTGGCCGGCGGAGGCAATCATCTTCATAGTAGCCGGCGCCCTGATAGTCGGCGGCTCGATAGGCTCGACGGTGGGTGGAATCAAGATCATCAGAGCTTACTGGATAATATGGGGAATCCGGTGGAAGGTGCTCAGCGCGTTTCTGCCCGCCAGGGCTGTCCAGACCGCGAAAATTGGTGGCAAAGTTCTCAATGTCCGGCAGATAAACAGGGAGATGGCCGAAGTGGCCATTTTTGTTTACCTGTACCTTATATTTGTGCTGCTGGGGACCATTTTGACCATCCGGCTGGCTGGTGACGGTTTTTCCCTGGCTCACGCCTTTTTCGAATCAGCTTCTGCCCAGGGAACAGTGGGATTGTCTACTGGCATCACTGATCCGGCCATGTCTCCATTTCTCAAGGGGTTTTATATCCTGCAGATGTGGACGGGCAGGCTGGAGATCATACCGGTGCTGGTGCTGATTCGAAGCATCTTTTGGGGCACGAAGGCCAGGCGGATCTGATCATGATGTCAACGACGTCAATGTGTCATCCGTAGATGTATTCAGAAGGCCTGGATGCATACAGCTAGCCGGCGATATGCTCCTCCCCTTGCTTAAAGCCCGTGCCCGGCACCAGGAAACCAGGATCTCTCATGTCTACAACCCGGTTCGATCGATGACCTCGTAAAGCGTAACCCGAGCCGGATAGGGCTCGCCATGAGTGACATCCTGGTAGGTCTTTCCCTTGATGTCCAGGGGGAACACGCCGGTCAACTGCCTGACTCCCGGCTCCTGCTCATAAGGATGCGTCATCGACAGCAATATCTGCGCTCCGGGGTTTTCTTCATCGAGCAGCGGCAGCAATTCACGCCACTGGCCGGTCCGGACCGAAATCAGCCTGATGTCAGAACGCTGGCCGTCGACTTTCTGAGCATAAAGCATGCCCGTGAAAGATTCCCAGTCGGCCATCACGACCGCGCCGGGCTCTGCCCGGGAAAGAACCTCATCCACATACCGACCCATCAGGTCATTCCTGTTATGATTGACGAAATCCCACTTCTGCCAAACTCCGGTCAACAACACAGCCAGGTACAGGGCGCAGACGGCGACCGCCGGCAGGCGTCTGAGATTTCCCCGGCCCAGGTATGCCTCGCCCATGGCCATTATCAGGTAAACCGAGAAACCCGCCCATATCGAAAAATAAAGCAGCAGCGGCATGTAGTACTGGGCGAAGACCCCGCTTACCGCCAGAACGATGGCTACATGGACCAGCATGCCACCGAATATGAACAGCAGCGGCCGCCGCACGGCCCCAAGATTTGTCCGGATCTCCGAATAGAGGAGGATGATGGCCGGACCGAAAACCATAAAGGCATACGAAGGGAAGTAACTCTGGGTCACTACCTCCACCAGCCGGTCCCTGATCTCTCCGGGAGGCGTGTCCGCGATTCCGTGAGCGCCTCCGGCGCGGGCGTCGGCGGCGGAAACATATCTGTAGAAGCTCGAAAAGGAATCTATCTTCTGATACAAAACATCGGGATCCATCGAGCTGCGCACGGGAAGATAGGCGTAGAAGACAAGACCCAGCATGAACAGGCCGGCCGCCACCAGGAGCGTGCGGTAATTGATGAGGCTTCGCCAGGGCCCCAAAACGAATATGCCTGCCAGAGGCACCGGCAGGAAAAACAGCAGGGTGGGATGGTAAGAGAGGCCGAAGCCGAAGATCAGTGCCCCTGCCCAGATCAGCCGGCGGTCGCCACTTAGGCGCCAGAGCATAAGCAGCGCCAGCGATGCCGCAATTATCGTCGGGACCGCGTTGTAGGGATTTGCCACGGTCGCGTGAGACCACCACAATGCCGCGGCCGCCAGGGATATACCCGACACCAGAGCCGGAACCAGGCGCCCCAGCACGATATACACCAGAGCGTACACCGCCACGACTCCAGCCGCCCCCATGACCGCCGAAACAAAATTGACGCGGGCCGCGGCGCTGCCGGCCGGAACCAGCGAGAAAAGCCAGGCGGTGATAATGTACGCCGGTGACCCCGGAGCGTGGCTGATGCCCAACGTCGCTCCGGCAGCCTGCCATTCTCCTGAGTCATGGGCCAGCACCCCCGGAGCCAGGGTGTATGTGTAGAGCGCCAGGGAAGCCAGGCCGAGGATGACGCCGGAAATCACAGCCGGCTTTCGGAGCAGTTCTTTCATGCCTTTAATTGTACCGAAGGATAAGTCTCGGAAGCGGCGCCCTGTGCATTTGGGAATAGATTCCTACTCTTCCCAATTCCCGGGGACGCCACTTTCGCCGGCCGGCTGCGGCGCCGCTACCATCTCATCAGGCACGCCTCCGGACGCGCCGGACTCCGCTTCGGCCAGCAGTCTCTGCAGATCGCTTTCGCCGATCAGCACCCGGCGCGGCTTGCTGCCCTCGTAACCGCTGATTACGCCCCGGCGTTCCAGCATGTCTATCAGTCTTCCAGCCCGGGTGTAGCCGACCCTCAGGCGGCGCTGCAGGATCGATACCGAGGCGGTTCCCGCTTCCACCACCAGCCGCATGGCCTCGGGCAGCAGCTCATCCTGGTCCGCAAAGCCGCCTTCCTCCCGCCCCTCCCCCGGTTCCCCCTCCAGCAACTCCATATCGAATTCCGGTTTTTGCTGATGCCGGCAGCGGTCGGTAAGCAGCTGGATCTCCTCCTCGCTGATGTATGCTCCCTGGACGCGCTTGAGCTGGGACGAGCCCAGCGGGCTGAACAACATATCGCCCTGGCCCAGCAGGCTCTCGGCGCCGCCGGTGTCCAGAATGACCCGCGAATCGGTTTGGGATGAGACGGCAAAAGCGATGCGGGAAGGAATGTTTGCCTTGATCATGCCGGTGATGACATCCACAGAAGGCCGTTGAGTGGCCAGCACCAGGTGGATACCCACAGCCCGCGATTTTTGCGCCAGGCGGATGATGGCGTCCTCGACCTCGGTTGGGGAAGTCATCATAAGGTCTGCCAGCTCGTCAACAACCAGCAGGATGTACGGCAGCGGCTTCTGGCCTCGCCTGGACAGCACCTTGTTGAGCTCGCCCAGCTGGCGCGCCTTAACCAGCTGCATCTGACTGTAGCGCGATTCCATTTCCGACACCAGGTTGGCCAGCACATTTGCCGCGTCCTTGGGCTGGTTCACCACCGGTGTCAGCAGATGCGGGATGCCTTCGAAATGACTTAGCTCTACCCGTTTGGGATCGATGAGGATCATGCGCACCTCTTCCGGCGTGCTGCGCAGCAGGATAGACGAGATCAGGCAATTGATGCAGCCGCTCTTGCCGGAACCGGTGGTGCCGGCAACCAGCAGATGCGGCATCTGGGCCAGATCCGCGTAGACCGGCTTGCCGGCGATGTCCTTTCCCAGCCATGCCATAAGCGGCCCGGATCCCTGGGGGAAGTCCCGGTAGATATCTCCCAGCGTGACCAGGTTGGGGCGCATGTTGGGCACTTCGACGCCAACTGCTGATTTGCCGGGAATCGGAGCCAGGATCCTGATTTCCGTGGTCGCCAGCGCGTAGGCGATGTCGTTCTTCAGATTGCTGACTTTGGATACCTTGATCCCCGGCGCCAGTTGCAGCTCGTACCTGGTTACCCGGGGTCCGGCGACAGTGCCGGCCACCCTGGCTTCTATGCCGAAGCTGGCCAGCGTCTCCACCAGCACCCGGCTGATGCGTTCCTCGCCGCCGCTGGTGTCTTCCGTTTGTTCGCTGCTTTTCCTCAGCATGTCAGATCCGGGCACCATGTAAAGCTGCCTGGATTCGCCTTCCCTGGGAAAAAGTTCCTCCTGCTTTTCGGGACCGCCATAATTCTCCCCGGGGGATTCGCGTCCGGGAGCTGCCTGCCCGCCCGGATCATCCCCAACCAGCTCCAGCCGGGGCTTTTCCTCCCCGAAGAGATCCGGGTAGGACCGGGCTCCGTCCAGGGGCGCTCCCTCCAGGCCGTCGGCAATCGTCACCGTCTGCCGGAGCGCCGGACGCCGGGCCGCTTCATCCGCGTCAACGCCGAACGGGACACGGCCGGAACCGCTCGTTGCCGACTCTGCGCCTGAACCCCTCATCGTGAACGCGCCTCCCGCCGCCCGGCGCTCAGTCAGAGTCTGTCCCAATAGCCTGGATGTCTGGCGGGCAGAAGCCGCCGCCCGGCGCGCGCCCGATCCCGAGGCCACCAGCACCGCCCTTACTGACGCGCCGGTTATAAGAAATACAGCGGACAACAAAAGGAAGAATACAGCCACGGTGCTGCCAACATTTCCAAGCAGGGACCCTGTCAGCCAGTAAAGGGCTTCTCCGGCGAGGCCGCCCCGGACATAAAAGTATTCACTGTCGAAAAAGCGCGTGTGAGCCGGCTCGCTCCCGAGCAATGAAAAAGTATTGGCTCCGCAGGCCAGAAACAGGGCCACCATCAACAGAACAGCCCCGATCCGGAAAGCCCGGGGCCCTTTCGGCATGTCAGGAAATATAAGCCAGGCTCCACCGAGGAAAAGAGCCGGCGGCGTCAGCACAGCCAGCAAGCCGAACAGGTACCTCAATCCCTGCTCCGCCGCTTCGCCGATGATTCCTCCCGACCAGCCCAGGTAGAGCACCAGCGCCATGAACAAGCCGGCGGCGAAAAGCCCCAGGCCGCCCACTTCGCGCAAATGCCGCAGGTTGCCGCCCGTGTTCCGGCCCCGGCGCGTTCTCCTGGCCCGCCTGCGGCTCCCGGCCGCCCTTTTTTTTCTTGACGTTTTTGTGGCCATGATCAGGGGAGTTTTACACCTCTACGATGATTGCCAGAATCAAAGGCCGCTTTCGGGTCTTTTTCCAGAGAAACTTTGCCAGCCGCCTGTGAATGTGGTCCTGCAGCACCGCCGGATCGGATATCCTCTCCCCTGCAGTTTCCCCCAGTATGTCCTTCACCAGCCCGGAGATTTCCTTCATCAATTCGCGGCGGTTGCCCATGTAGACGAATCCCTTGGCAGTCACGTCCGGCGGCGAGACCAGGGTGCCATCCTGCTCCCGCACTGGCGCCACCACAATGAAAGTACCGTCCCGCGAAAGCTTCTGCCGGTCACGCAGGGCCACGTCCTGGATGTCGCCCACATCCAGGCCGTCGACGAAGGTCATGCCGGCGGCTATGCTCCCGGCTATTCTTGCCTTGCCTGCGGACAGCTCGACCACGTCGCCGTTGGATGCCTTGATGATGCGATGTCGGTCTATCCCCATCTCCTCCGCAAGTTCGGCATGGAAATGGAGATGGCGGTACTCGCCATGGATGGGCATGAAGAACTTTGGCTGCGTGAGATTGATCAGCATTTTCAGCTCTTCCCTGGCGGCGTGGCCGGAAACGTGCACAGGTGAAACCGACTCGTAGACCACATTGACGCCCAGCTTGAAGAGGCTGTTGATAACGTTGTTAACGCTTACCTCGTTGCCGGGGACCGGCTTGGCCGAGAGAACCACGGTATCGCCCCGCTCCAGCTTCACTTTCTTGTGGTCTCCGGCGGCCATGCGTGAGAGCGCGGAGAGCGGCTCCCCCTGGCTGCCGGAGGAAAGGACACAGATTTTGCCGGGGCGGTAGTCGCCGATCTCCCCCATGCTGATGAGCATTTCCTCCGGGATCTTCAGATATCCCAGATCCCTCGCTATCTGGACGTTCCTGATCATGGAGCGCCCCACGACAGTCAGCTTGCGTCGATGCCGGCGGGCCGCGTCGACGATCTGCTGGATCCGGTGGATGTGTGAGGCGAACGAGGCGGCGATCACGCGGCCGGACGCCAGGCTGAAGATCTGGTCCAGTGTCTTGCCCACGGATTTCTCCGGGCCGGTGACACCCTCGACCTCGGCGTTTGTCGAGTCTGAGAGCAGCATCAGCACGCCCTTGCCCCCCAGGTCGCCGAACCTGCCCAGATTTGTGCGGCGCCGGTCGATAGGGTTCGGATCCAGTTTGAAATCGCCCGAATGGACCACCGTGCCTACCCGGGTGGTCACGGCGACGCCCACGCCGTCGGGTATGCTGTGCGCGACGCTGATGAATCCACAGTGGAACGGTCCTATCTGTTCCGGCCGGTCATCTTCGATTTCGCGCAGGTCTGCTTCCTCGGCCAGGCCGTGTTCCTCCAGCTTGGCCCGCACCATCCCCAGCGTCAGCCGGGTTCCGTACACCGGCACTTTTATCTCCCTCAGCAGGAAAGGCAGCGCTCCAACATGATCCTCGTGTCCATGCGTCAGCAGCACCGCCTCGACCCGGTCGGCCCGCTCCCTGATGAAGGAGAAGTCGGGAATGACGAGATCGATGCCCAGCAGCTCGTCGCGGGGAAATGAAAGTCCGGCGTCAATGACCAGCAGGCGGCCGTCATACTCCATCACCATCATGTTCTTGCCTACCTCGCCGAGGCCGCCAAGAGGGATTATTTTGAGCACGGGCTTTTTCATGATTTGGCATCACCTATCCGGCGGTGAACGCGTTCACCGTCCTTGACTTGATTTTCTCTGTTTAAAGGGAAATCCCTGCCAGCTGCAGCTGACCCAGGACCTGGCGGATGCGGGCGGACTCCTCTTCAGTGGCAGGCACCAGAGGCAGCCTGAGGCCGCCCACGTCATGCCCTGCCATATTCAAGGCCGCCTTGATGGGGATGGGATTGGTGTTGATGAATATGACTTCGTAGAGGGGTTTCAGCGACTCGTCTACGGCGCGGGCCTCGCCTATGTTGCCGGCCCGGTAGAGATCCACCATCTTCTTCATCTGCTTGCCCGCCAGATGAGAGGCCACGCAGATGCCTCCCCAGCCGCCGTACTCGAGCAGAGGGAAAACCATGTCGTCGTTGCCGGCGTAGATTCCCATGTCGCTGATTTCGCTCAACCGCCGGGACTGCTCCAGATCGGGATTGGCCTGCTTGACCGCCGCGATGTTAGGCACCTCGCCCAGCTCGGCCAGCGTCTCCGGCTCTATGTTGGTGACGCATCGCCCCGGGATGTTATAAAGGATGACCGGCTCGTCCGTGGCCGCGGCTATGGCCCTGAAGTGGGCAACCAGGCCAGCCACCGGGGGCTTGTTGTAATATGGCGTAACGGCCAGAATGCCATCCACGCCCACTTCGCTGGCGCGACTGGTGAGTTCCACGCTGTGGGCGGTGTCGTTGGAGCCGGTGCCGGCGATGACAGCAGCCCGGTCCCCGACGGCGCCGCTCACCACCTTGAACAGCTCAACCTTTTCGTCATCGGTGAGCGTCGGTGATTCACCGGTTGTGCCGCTGACCACCAACCCGTCCGAACCGTTTTCCACCAGCCATGCCGCCAGCCCGGCGGCACCCTCGTAATTGACTG